>CAYUHW010000114.1:0-5772 GCA_964444605.1 uncultured Christensenella sp.
AATAGTACTCCGTGCCGTTGTAGGTGACGGCAATGACACTGCCGGAGGCATCGTAGGTGGAGGAGGAACGGATGCCCGTTTCCCCGCCTACGGTGACAGCGGTGGACTGGCCACGGTCGTTATAGGTATAGGAAGTAGTCGTCCCCTCGGGTGAGGTGGCGGTGAGGAGGTTATGGTTTTCGTCGTAGGTATAGGTGGTGGTGTTGCCCCGGGCATCGGTGACAGAGGTCAGATCATCGTTGTCGTTATACCGGAAGGAATTGGTCTGACCAATGAGGGAGGAATAGCCAGTGAGGTTGCCGTCCTCGTCGTAGGTATAAGCCTGAGAGAACTCTTCCCGATAGAGCTGGAGGCCGTCCACCAGAGCAATGTTGTGGCAGCGAGTGTACTCCACCATGAGCTCAACCTTGGCATAAGAGGAAGTAGCCACCGCCACGCCAGAAGCAAACTGCCACTCGTTGGTGTCGTTGGAGAAGTCGGTGCTGGTGGTGCTCAGGACGGTGCCAGAGCTGTTGAGGAAGTTGACGGTCAGGCGTTTGATCCCATACTGCACCTTATGGATATGCCATGTGTCGTTCATGGTATAGTTGTACCACTGGCTGGTGGTGGGGGTGCAGTTGGAGCGGAGCCAGCCGCCGTAGGAATACACATCTCCTGCGGAGCCGGATATGGTAATGGTTTGCTTGTAGTAACAGCTCTTGCCGGTCTTGGAGAACATGAGGACATTGTCATCCAGATAGTCAGGATGTGTGTCCGCAAAATTTCCGTAATCGCCGGAGGTCAGGTTTACTACATAGTTATCCGTAGTATAATTGGCGGTGAAGCTGTCGGAACCAGAGGAGAAGTCACTGTTCTCCAGCATATTATAGCGGCTGGGGGAAGAGGATTTTTCCAGCTGGGCAGAGTCGGCATACACGGTACCGGAGCCAGCAGCGGTGACGATGGCTACGGTGACGGAGGAGGACGCAGGCGTGAAGGTGACACTGCCCTGTGTCCAGTCTGTACCCGCGGTACCTGTGGTGGTCACTGCATCCCCGTTTATAGTGGTACTGCCGTCTATCACACGGACGAAAGCTTTTCCGCTGGTGCCACTGAACCAGGCCGAGAAGGTATAGGTTTCTCCCGGGGTAACGGAGACCGTCTGGGTGAGAGTACGTTCGCTACTGGAGGAGAGGGTAAACTTAACGCTGCGCCGCCCCACGTGGCGCTTGGAGCCCTCAATGGCAATGGAGGAAGAACTGCTTCTCGTCCACTGCTTGGGGGAACTGGAGGATTCCTCAAAGCCGTGATTGCTTAGAAGATTGACTACGGTGTACTGAGTTTTAGACAGCGCCTTAAGCTGGTGAACGGTACCGGACTCCGTATTGTAGGCAGCGTAAACAGCTCTGCCCTCGTTATCCGCAACGGAGACAGGCTGCCCCAGATTGTCCATGCGGTAGACCGTATCCCGATTCTGGCTGTCGGTGACGATGGTCTTATTTCGCCCGTAGGAGAAGGCAAGATACTGCCCCGCTCCCCCATTCGCATACTCCTGCACCCGAGTGACCCGGTAAGGGGCAGAAGAGGTATAGGTATACTTTAAGGTATAGCCGTCTATGTTTTCCACTTCAGAAAGGCAGTCGTTCTGATAGCTAAAAGCGCAGGAGGCGTCGTCTGTGGCAGAGAAACCGGTCAGGCGGTTATTGGAATAGGTATAAGTCCGGTTCAGTCCGTCAGGTGCAGTCAATGCAGACAGGTGTCTATCCTCATAGGTTAGCGTCAGGCTCTGGCCGGCGCTGCTTCCCGACAGTTGTTCCGTAATAGAAGAAATCTTCAGGTCGGTGACATCATCGGAAACATAGGCAATCTCCACTGCATTTCCGTTTGCATCCGTAATCTTGGTAAGGCGACCGCAGGTTACAGCTTCATCGCAGGTAAAGACAAGACAGTTATCCTGCTTATCCATAATGGTAACTGTAGAACCGTTGACGTTGAGGCGGGAGTCCCTATCTGTTTCACTGACAAACTCCGTCAGGCTGTCCCCGTCGCTTTCGTAATATAGTCGGGTACCGTCCCCGTCCGTCCAGCAGTAATAGGTTTGAGTGTCTGTTCTGTTGGGAAGGGTAACCTTCTCTATGGTCTGGGCATAGTTCAATCTCCAGCCCATGCCGTAGCCAATGTCCGTATCTCTGTCATTGGTATTGTACACATGGGACAGGGAGATGGGCAGCACTCCGTTTAGAATAGAACCATCTTCAAAGCTCCAGGTCAGGTTGCCGGAGAATACGTTGACAGCGCCTTCCCCTGCCCGGCCTGCACTCTGGCTGTAGTAGCTCCAGGTACTCTCCAGTCCCGTAGTATTTCGATATACGATGCTCAGGTATGGATGGCTGGAAGAGGCCTCGTTCCACTCTGCCGAAGCAAAGAGGGCATAGTCCCCCTGCAACAGCACGCCATAATTGGAGGCGGGGTTCTCGTACCAGTCCTTTACAAGGGAGGTGATGTCCAGCTCCGTAAAGTACCCCGTCCGGGCGGTAATGCCAAAGGAGGCTATGGCGCTGGTGTCATATTCCGGCTTATTGTTCCAGCAGGCTGTTTCCTGATCCCACTCTTCCGTAATGCGATAGCAGTAAACTTCCTTGTTGGTGTAGGTGCCTTCCCCCAGATATCGGCACAAGTTCAGGGAGGCTTCCAGAATCACATCCCCGCCGGAAAGAGCAGGCAGATTGCGTATACGAATGAGAGACTGGTACTGGGAAGCGCTGATATAGATGCAGCTGCGCTCATAGGGGGTAGCGGTGGGGTCGCTGCTGTTTACATAGGTGTCCTCCACCACACTGCTGAAAGTAGGCTTAATATCCGGGTCTATAGACAGGGGATACTCTCGCTCCTCTGCCGTCAGCCAATCCTGGTCGGGGATGAGGGTGAACAGATACGTCCCAGTCTCTTCATTATATATAGAAAGCTGAGTTTCAACCTCTACACTCTGGGCACCTGTGGCATCCACCATAACCGGCTGCCCCATCTGAAATACGCTCTCCCCCTGCCCATCGGCAAAGTACAACATGCCGTCCTGAAGCACAGGGGTAAGGCCGTCGACCTGAAGCTCCATGGAGTATGCCACGGCATTCTGGGGTGCTTCTTCTAAGGTAATGTATTCGTAAAGGGTCTTGCCGTTGAGGACATAGCGCACGTTCAGACCGGTGGCCTCATCTGCATATTCTATTTCCGAAACCAGTTCAGGGGGGAAGCGCAGCAAATCGTCTGCCTCTTCTTCAGAGGAGACGGTGCGGCTTTCTCCATTATGTACTTGACCACTTACCGCTGAAATGGGAAAGGTATCATATGCAAATAAGTCAGTTTGTACTTCTGCGACAAGCTCTTCCTGCTCTTCTATTTCTACGACAGGAGGCAAAGATCCCTCCGGTGTTGCGGTAGGTTCTTCCTGCTCCGTCAGTTCTTCTGATGCGTCAGGTTCGGCTGTATGGCTCTCATCCTCTGGGACAACCGCAATTTCATCCTTTGGGGCAGGGCTGGTCTCAGAAGTCTCATCTTCCTCTGCCACCTGCGCATTCTCTTCGCCGTTGCTTTCAGTTTCTTCTGCCGCTTCCAGCAGTGCTCTGTCGTCTAATTCCGAAATGGGTGCGTCAAATTCTATCTGTTCGCCCAGGGCGTCACAGGCAAAGAAGCCCCTTACTTCTCCTACCTGTCCGTATATGCGATAATGGACATTGCCGTTCCAATCCGTAAAGGAAAAGAGAGAGGCGTATCCGTCCGCATTTGTGTCTTCGGGGATATAAAACTCGGGAATCAGATCCCAATCATTATCTTCAGACTGTTCCTCTACCAGCAGATACAGCCGCTCAAAGACGGAAAGGTCCTGTTCGTCCGTCTCGTATTCATCCACCCACGCTTCCGGCTGCTGCGCTGTATCTTCGTAATCTCCAGCCTCCGGTTCAGCAGGGACTGGCGCATCTTCTATTTCCGTCGACTCTGGCTCTACAGGAGCTGGTGTCTCTATCACTTCCGCAGAAGGCGTTTGCACAGGCTCCAGCTCGGCACTGATATTCCCCACAAACCGCCAGGAAAGGGTATGCCCGTCCTGTTCTATGGTCACCAGCTTGTCTGAATTGAACCGCTGTCCAAAGGACACCGTCATATCGCTGGACTTGTTCTGATATACCTCCGTGCCATCAGCCAGGGTCACGGACACAAGGGTATTGTCAATCAGCTTCCATTGCCCCTCGTCCCAGTAGCACACGGGCTGGGCGTAAGAGACTGCCTCCATGGCTCCGTCTGCACGACGGAACACACGCTGCGACTCGCTCCGGCTTGCTTCCTCCTCGCCTGTCAGAGGGCTGTATTCCAGAACCGTTCCAGCAGAAAAAGTATTGGCATCGGCGTAGGCGGCAATGTCTTCTATGTTCTCCAGTTCCTCTGCCAAGGCTCGCAAAGGATTCCCCAGCTCAAAAACGCAGAAGAGGATCAGGGAAAGCAACAGGGAAATGATTCTTTTGACTTTTCGCATATTGCCACCTCCGTCCTATTAATTATTATTAGTCTATCACCACTGCAATTCGGCTGTCAACACACGGTGTACCTTGTCTCCCCAAATGCTTCCATCACCGCACTGAGAAACAGCACCACCAGCTTCTTGAAGTATTCGTTTGCTTTTACTTCGCATCTGCCGTTTATCTGTCCATAAGACAGGATTGTTCCGGCACAGCTCAGTCAGGTTGCTTACCATCCATATCTATGGCTCCCATGATGTCCTCCACACAGCAGTCAAGGACGGCACAGATTTTCTCTATCACATCCGTAGTGATTATTTCTATCTCTACGCTATTTTTGATACAAAGTGCAAATCAAGTCTCTTAGCCACAGTACTCAAAAAGGCCTTATTATCAGGTTTTTTACAACTTCACCAATCCGTCCAGCAGGGCTGTAAGAACATATTTTATTTGTGACACTTTCGCCTGAGGTGTGTTCCAACGCCCCAACTTCCCCCCTGCCCCCCACACAGAGGAAAAGTTGAAAGGTTTGGAGGAAAAGTTAAAAAGTGTGGTTTGGCTGACGCAGAGAGGGCGGATGCAGTGTCTTTGCTCCTGCCCTCTGAGTTGATAGACTCCCCTCTGCATACTGCGGATTGTTTAAGAATTCTTTGATTGCCAATATATGAGAATCAATCCATTTCTTTTTCCCTGCTCTTTGCATTGGCACTAATTCACTTTTCTTTACGAAGACTTTCAAATCAATTATTTGATGTACCCTACCTTGTAACCCTGTTAAAGATTTCTCTATCAGAAAAAGGATTCACTTGCTATCTTATGACATATCGCTTTTTTATTTTCTTAAATGTTGACGCTTTTATCAGATATAAATCACCACGACTACGAGTCATGGCAACGTACAGCTTGTTTAGTGTTGATGGTTTTATATTGTCAGGATTGAAGTTGCAACTGTCGAGATTATCTAGATCTTCTGTCAAAATCACACAGGCTGAATTAACTGTATCCCCCTTGGAATATGACCAGCTAAGTGCTGGAAACGAATACTTATCTGCTTCCCGAAATACCAGCTTAATAATATATCTTTCCCATAATGTTCCGGTTGCAGTTCACAAAAAACTGGTAAAAGTTTGTATTAGCAGCGGCATTGTCAGGGGATGGTCTCGTGTGACAAAGTAGTAGAACTTGCACTTTGCTATCAGTGCTCAATATATGCCCCGCTGAGAATCCTTAGCCCATCAAGTCATGGACTTTGGAAATGCCCCATACAAAGGAACGCTGGATC
>CAYUHW010000115.1:0-5752 GCA_964444605.1 uncultured Christensenella sp.
CTTACCACCCTGGGCATGGAGATTCTGGCGGCGCTGAGGGAGCAGGTGGAAGTCAAGCATCCCACTTTGGATATCGATACGGTGGATTTGGTTGAGTTTTACAGTCATCGGGCTTCACAAGGCGCAGACATGCGCAACTGCGTTGTTTTCGGCGACGGACAGGTAGACCGCTCTCCCTGCGGTACGGGCACCAGTGCCAAGCTGGCGGCCCTGTGCAAAAAAGGACGGCTGGGACTTAACGAAAAGTTTGTATATGAGAGCATCACCGGCTCCCGCTTTATGGGAGAAGCGGTGGGGAGAACCCAAGTGGGGGACTATGAGGCCATTCTGCCCCTCATTACAGGCTGTGCCTACATTACGGGCTTCAACCAGTGGGTTCTGCAGGAGGATGACCCTCTGAAGCAGGGATTTTTGTTAAGCTGAGGGCAAAGCATGGAACGGATTCAGATTCTGCTCAAACAGCATATCGGAGCCCCCTGCATTCCCTGCGTACAGATGGGGGAACGGGTGAAAAAAGGCACCCTTGTGGCGGTGCCTACGGGACTGGGTGCCAATATCTTTTCAAGCGTATATGGCCAGGTGGAGACCGTGGATGCGGACAGAATCCGCATTCTTCCCGATGAAACCCAGCCTGAAGCCTTTGAACCAATTCCTCTTCCCGAAACGGCATCCCCCCTGGAGCTGATTTCCTATGCGGGCATTGTGGGCATGGGCGGCGCAGGCTTTCCCGCGGGGGTAAAGCTGAATGTTAATCTAAAAGACGGATGGGTGCTGGTCAATGCCGCCGAGTGTGAGCCGGGGCTGGAACATAACATCCGCCAGATGGAGGAGCAGGGCGAAAAGACTCTGCGGGGCATTCGCCTGTGCATGGAGATTACAGAAGCCAAAAAGGCCATCATCGCCATAAAGCGCAAGCATGTAAAGGCCATAAAGCACATTGCCTCTTTGCTTGAGGGGGAGGAGAACATATCTCTGCATCTGCTGCCTGACATCTACCCCATGGGGGAGGAGCGTGCGGTAGTGCGGGAGTGCTTGGGTATAGAGCTGGATACCACCCAGCTTCCCTCTGCCGCTAAAGCGGTGGTAATCAACGGGGAAACGGTGCTTCGCATTGCAGAAGCCGTGGAGGACAGAAAGCCCTGCTATTCCAAGAACATCACTGTCCGAGGACAGCTTCACGGCGGGAATCAAGCCCATGTGTTCATGGATGTGCCTGTAGGCGTGTCCGTAGGCTCTTTAATTGAAGCGGCAGGGGGAATCGACACCGACCACTGCCCTTACGGAGAAATAATACTGGGCGGTGCCTTTACGGGGCACTCCGTTGAAGTGGAGGAACCCGTGACCAAAACCACCGGCGGCATCCTTGTGACGGCGGACTTCCCCAATCTCCATGAGGCGCCTGTGGGGCTTTTGGTATGCGCTTGCGGGGGAAGCGAAGAGCGCATGCGGGAGCTGGCGCAAAAGATGCAGGGACGGGTGGTGTCCGTGTGCCGCTGCAAGCAGGCCGTTGAAAATAAGCCCGGCGCCCCCTTAAAGTGTTTACGCCCCGGCAATTGTCCCGGGCAGGTGCAGAACAATCTGCAGTTTAAAAAGGACGGGTGCCAATATATACTCATCGGCAACTGCTCCGACTGCTCCAACACAGTCATGGCCTCGGCTCCCAAGATGGGGCTTAAGGTACTGCACATGACGGATCATGCTATGCGGGCGGTGGGGCATCCCCTGTATCGGCGGCTGAAGACCTCCAAGCAGGTGAGTCAGGAACTGCCGGAATAAAACCGGTTTCAATAATTATCAGGAGGATACGAGATATGTCTATTTCAGCCGAATACGCTTTGGCGCATAAAAAAGACCCTGCGGTGCTGTGCTGCCGCACGGAAGCGGGCACCGTCATCGAAGCCCACAATCTGGAAGACCCCGCCATTTTTGACGATCTGGTGGACTCCAACCTGCTGTCTCTGGAAAGCTGTCTCACCATCCAGGAGGTGCTGGGGGCAAAGTTGATAAAGACATGCGACTCCCTTACCGCCCTGACCCCTGCCGTGCTGGAGGGAATCCGGAAGATTCAGGAGGATGCACCCTCTGTACCTGCACCGTCTTCTATTCCTGCACCCGTTCCCGCAAGCGGCGGCGTGTTTCGCATCGACATAGCCGAAGGAAAGGACATCCACATCGAAATCCCCATGGGCGTTCTGGGAGCGGCTCCCGTCATACCTGTGACGGAAGAAAAGGAGTCTGAGCCCAAGCTCGTCCGCAGCCTTACCCGCAAGCATTTTGCCGTAACGGAGGTGCGCCGTGGCCCCGAAACCAAGCTGGACGGGACGGTGCTGTACATTCGTGAGGGCATCGAAAAGGACTTCGTAGCTTCTCAGGCACTGGTGTATGATTTAAAGATTGACATCATCACCCCCGACTTATATCATACCTACTCCGAGACCATTATGGACGTTCAGCCCATTGCCGCCAAAGAGGGAGACAGCGAGCTGGGGAGCGGTGTCACCCGTGTGCTGGACGGCGTAATTATGATGGTTACAGGCACCGACGCCAACGGCGTGCAGATTGGAGAGTTTGGCTCCAGCGAAGGGTATCTGGACGAAAATATCCTCTGGGGCCGTCCCGGAGCCCCCGATAAGGGAGAAATCTTCATCAAAACCCAGGTTACCATTAAGGAGCATACCAACATGGAGCGTCCGGGCCCCATGGCGGCCCATGCGGCTACGGATGTAATCACCCAGGAGATTCGGGAGGCGCTGAAAAGGGCCGAGGACAGCCTGGTTGTTTCGGAGGAAACCTTCGAACAGTACCGCCGCCTGGGGCAGAAAAAGGTTGTCATCGTCAAGGAAATCATGGGGCAGGGGGCCATGCACGATAATCTCATTCTCCCCGTAGAGCCCGTTGGCGTGCTGGGGGCGAAGCCCAACGTGGATTTGGGCAACGTGCCCATCGGCGTGTCCCCTCTGGAGGTGCTGGACGGCTGTATCCACGCCTTGACCTGCATCGGCCCTGCTTCCAAGGAGATGAGCCGTCACTACTGGCGGGAGCCCCTGGTGCTGGAGGTGCTCAAGGATGAGGAGCTGGATTTGTGCGGCGTCATCTTTGTCGGCTCTCCCCAGATTAACGCAGAAAAATTCTATGTGTCCAAGCGTGTGGGACAGCTTTGCGAAATGATGGACGTGGACGGCGCTTTTATTACCACCGAGGGCTTTGGCAACAACCACATTGACTTTGCCAGCCACCATGAACAAATCGGCATGCGGGGCATCAGCGTGGTGGGACTCAGCTTTTGCGCCGCTCAGGGGGCGTTGGTAGTGGGGAATAAGTACATGACCCACATGGTGGACTGCAATAAGTCCGCTTCCGGCATTGAAAACGAGGTGCTGGCCTGCAACACCCTGTGCCCGGAGGATGCGGTCCGTGCCATTCAGCTTCTTAAAAATGCCATGGCAGGGGAGCCTGTGCTGGCGGCGGAAAAAAAGTGGAACCCGGAGGTCAAATCTTCCAACCTGAAGACCATGGAGCAGGCGACGGGGAAGAGGATTGAGACGGAGCTTAACGAACAGTCCCTGCCCATGAGCCAAAAGCGGCGGGAGAAGTACGACTGATGGAACGTCCGCTAAAGTACGGGGAAAAGCTTATCCGCATGGAAGGCATCATTACGGAAGTCCATGACGGAGCCGTGGTCATTGATTTAAAGGGGCGGCTTGGATCCTTGAGGATCCCCATGCGCATGCTGATCAGCGACTATCCTCTTCGCCCGGGGCAGGAAGTGGGCTGGAACATGAGCTTTGTGGAACAGCTTGGAGCCGACATAAACGAAACCTATGCCCGCAATTTGGAAATTTCCAAAGCAGGACGGGCTGACAAACAAGAGACGAAAGAAAAGGAGGATGTTTCATGGCCTTGACCGTAGTAAAAGGACTGCGCTCGGAGATATTTGTTCCCGTTACCCCTGCGCCCGTTTGGACGCCGGTGACAAAGGAATTGAAGGATATGTCTGTGGCGCTGGCTTCCGCCGCAGGAATCCATTCGATAGAACAGGAGCGGTTTAATCTGGCGGGAGACTTCACTTGGAGAAAAATAGAAAACACCGTGCCCACCAGCGGCCTGATGGTCTCCCACGGCGGGTATGACAATTCGGATGTGAACAAGGATATCAATTGCATGTTCCCCTTGGACCGCATTCATGAGCTGGCCAAGGCAGGGTTCATCCGCGCCTGCGCCCCCGTGCATGCCGGCTTCATGGGCGGCGGCGGAAATCAGGAAAAGTTTAAGAATGTTACCGGCCCTCAAATTGCCCGGATGTTTAAAAGTGAGGATGTGGACGCTGTCATCCTCACCGCCGGGTGAGGCACCTGCCACCGCTCTGCAGTTCTGGTGCAGAGAGCAATCGAAGCCGTTGGCATTCCTACCATTATCATCGCCGCCCTGCCTCCCGTAGTGCGGCAGACCGGTTCTCCCCGTGCCGTAGCACCCCTTGTGCCCATGGGGGCCAATGCCGGCCAGCCTCACAACGTGGAAATGCAGACCAACATCGTCAAGGGCGCTCTGGAGCAGCTTATAGCCATCCAGACTCCCGGCACCGTGGTGCCTTTGCCCTACGAATACATCGCCAAGGTCTAAGACCTTTCAAGACCATCCAACCCCGACAGCCTATAGTCTGCCGGGGTTTTGCCTTAAAGAGGCGGGGGCGGCGGGTTCGCAAAGCGAACCCTTGGCCATATGGGGGGAGCATACTGTTCCCCCATATAGCCCAGAGAAAGGCTCCTCCTTTCCGCCACCCCCCACCTCCCTGAAATACACGCACCTATTTACCTCCGCTCATGCAAGAATACCATTTTTCTCTGAAAATTATTGAAAAATATATTGACGAAAACATGGTATATTCAATTATGGAAAGCAGAACTGCTTTTCACAATCAAATATTTTCAGGAGGTACTTTGCGATGAAAACCAATGCTAGACTGTTGCCTCTTGCCCTGTTCTTACTCCTTTCAATTGTGCCTCTAACGGTTTTTTCGTAAGAAAAAGAACCAACGGCGGCACATACGCATTCTTATTATATAGATGAAGATTTTGGCTATGCGCCAATCGACAATTCTAATCATAAAAAATAAGATATAAAACTTACACTTGTTCGTGCGTCTATTCGATGCGTGAAGAGATTGGGAGTACAAACGAGTCCCATGCTGCGGAGATTGAAAGCAAGAAACTTTTATACACCTATATGGGTGAGAGTGGCGGAACGATTTCTGTTTATCAGTTAACATGCAGATTATGCCGTGATACTTACAGAATAACGGAGTCTACTGCAGGAAGCACCGTAAACAGTGAATTAGACGAAGCGGATTAATTTTAAACAATCAAGTTGAGTAGTTGCATTGCCGGCAATGCATTATTGCAAAGAAATGCCCGTATTGCAGAAGGATGGGATTTTACGGAGGCGGAGCGCAAGGAAGGGACAAATGTCTGCATTCTTTCTGAATCTTCTGCGGGAAGTCATGGCACCCTATTTTGTGGAGCCCAGTTCCAAGTATACGTGGATGTATGATGTGGACGGGCGAGGTTTTGATGCGCCCCTTGTGCGGGCAAAGAACAATCTGGAAAACAGCATGGCGGTAAACCGGGCCCACAGTGCTGGTGTTTGTTCTGGCCACTGGGGCGGGGGCTTTTGTCGGATTTCTGGTCATCCGCAGCCGCAAACGGGAGATTGCGCTTATGCGCGCCTTGGGCACTTCAAACGGAAGAATCTATGC
>CAYUHW010000116.1:0-5723 GCA_964444605.1 uncultured Christensenella sp.
ACTTTATGGCCGAGCCCCCCAAGAAGTTCTTCCGCCTCAAGCCCGAGGGCGAGGTGCGGCTTAAGGGTGCCTACATCGTCAAGTGCGTGGGCTTTGATACGGACGAGGAAGGGAACGTCACCCTCATCCACTGCACCTATGACCCGGAGACCCGCTCCGGAGAGTGCCAGCGGAAGGTCAAGGGCACCATTCACTGGCTGTCCGCCGAAGACGCCGTAGAGGCGGAGTTCCGTCACTACGATCCCCTGCTTACGGGAGAAGCTCCTGCAGAAGCCCCCGCCGAGGAAGCGGAGGGCGAGGAAGAATACGTAGGCGGCGCCAAGGACAGAGAGTTCTTGAAGACCATCAACGCCGACAGCCTTCACATCCTCCATGGTTATGTGGAAAAGGAGGCCGCTAAGGCGCCCGCCGGCACCCGCTATCAGTTCTTGCGCATGGGCTACTACTGCGCCGATACGGAAACCGCCGAAGCTAAGCCCGTGTTCAACAAGACCGTAGGCCTGAAGGACTCCTTCAAGCTCTAAGCAACAAAAGAAACAGCATTTATACTGAGGAGAAAAACTATTATGGACACCGTCAGAACCAGATTCGCCCCCAGCCCCACGGGGTACCTTCATTTGGGAGGCCTGCGCACGGCTCTGTACGCCTATCTTATGGCGAAAAAGAACAACGGCACCTTTATCCTGCGCATTGAGGATACCGACCAGAATCGGTATGTGGAAGGCGCCGTGGATGTGATTTACCGCACCATGAAGGATATCGGCCTAGATTGGGACGAAGGCCCCGATGTAGGCGGGGACTACGGCCCCTACATTCAGTCTGAGCGGAAGGATATGTATTTGCCCTATGCCCACGAGCTGGTAAAGAAGGGCAAGGCCTACTACTGCTTCTGCACCAAGGAGGAGCTGGAGGAGCGCAAGGCTCAATCTGAAGCCGAGGGCAAGGTGTGGAAGTACGACAAGCACTGCGCTTGTATCCCCTATGAGGAAGCCCGCAAGCGGGTGGAGGCGGGAGAGCCCTACGTCATCCGCCAGAACGTGCCTGAGACCGGCAGCGCTTCCTTTGACGACGTGCTTTACGGCCACATTGAGGTGGACTGCGCCGAGCTGGAGGACATGATTCTCATTAAGGCCGACGGCATGCCTACCTACAACTTTGCCAACGTGATCGACGACCACAGCCAGAACATCACCCACGTTATGCGGGGGAACGAGTACCTCTCCAGCACCCCCAAGTATAACCTTTTGTACGAGGCCTTCGGTTGGGAGAAGCCCGTATACATCCACCTGTCCCCCATTATGAAGGACGCCCATCGGAAGCTGAGCAAGCGGTACGGGGACGCCTTCTATGAGGACTTCATTCAAAAGGGCTATCTTAAGGAAGCCATCCTCAACTATGTGGCCCTCCTTGGCTGGAACCCCGGAGACGAGCGGGAGTTCTTCACCCTGCCGGAGCTGGTGGAAGCCTTCTCCATTAAGGGCTTGAGCAAGTCCCCTGCTATTTTCGACAACGAAAAGCTCCAGTGGATGAACGGGGAGTATGTGCGCAAGCTCTCCGAGGCGGACTTCACCGCCCACGCCATGCCCTTCTATGAGGCGGCGGGCATCGGCCACATGGACACCTCCATCCTCTTTACCATCCTGCAGGCGCGGGTGCAGTACTTTGGGGAAATTCCCGCCATGGTGGACTTCCTCACCGCCCTGCCTGAATATGATGCGGAGCTGTTTACCAACAAGAAGTCCAAGACCAACCCGGAAGTGGCCGCTCAGGTGCTGGATATGGCCATCCCCGCTCTGGAAGCCCTGCCGGAATGGACGGTTTCCGCCCTCCACGATACCCTGCTGGGCATGGCGGCGGAGAAGGGGCTGAAGAACGGCACCATGCTCTGGCCTGTGCGCATTGCCCTGGCGGGCAAGCAGGTGACCCCCGGCGGCGCCATGGAGATTGCCGCCCTGCTTGGCAAGGAGGAAGGCCTCCGCAGACTGAAGCTGGGAAGGGAGAAGCTGCAATGAAGCTGGGCGTCATCGGTCTTCCCAACGTAGGCAAAAGCACCCTCTTTAACGCCATCACCCAGGCGGGGGCACAGGCGGCCAACTACCCCTTCTGCACCATCGAGCCCAACGTAGGCGTGGTCAGCGTGCCGGATAAGCGGCTGGACGTGCTGGCGGAGATGTATCATCCCGAAAAGTATACCCCCACCACCATTGAGTTTGTGGACATCGCCGGCCTCGTGCGGGGTGCCAGCAAGGGGGAGGGGCTGGGCAACAAGTTCCTCTCTCACATTCGGGAGGTGGACGCCGTGGTGCATGTGGTGCGCTGCTTTGAAGACGAAAACGTAATCCACGTGGACGGCAGCGTAGACCCCGTGCGGGATGCGGAGACCATTAACCTGGAGCTTATCTTTGCGGACATGGAGACCCTGGAAAAGCGCATCGATAAGAACGGGCGCCTGGCTAAGGGCGATAAAAAGGTGGCCGCCGAGGTAGAGCTTATGAAGCGGGTCTATGCCCATCTGGAAAGCGGCAAGCCCCTGCGCACCTTTGCTGCCGATGAGGAGGAGAAAGCCCTGATTCGGGGCTGGTTCCTGCTCACGGGGAAGCCTGTAATCTATGTGGCCAACATCGCAGAAGACGATATCGGTACGGAAAATAACCCCCTCGTAGACAGGCTCTACAAGCTGGCTCAAGGGGAAGGGGCAGGCTGCCTCACCGTCTGCGCCCGCATTGAGGAGGAAATCAGCGAGCTGTCCCCTCAGGAGAAGGGGGAGTATCTGGAGGAGCTGGGCATTGAGGAGAGCGGCCTTGATAAGCTGGTCAAGACCTGCTACGATCTGCTGGGGCTCATGAGCTTCCTCACCGCCGGCCCCAAGGAGGTGCGGGCTTGGACCATCGAAAAGGGCACCAAGGCCCCTCAGGCCGCCGGAAAGATTCACACGGACTTTGAGCGGGGGTTCATTCGGGCGGAGGTAGTCAGCTACGACGACCTTGTGGAGCAGGGCTCCATGAACGCCTGCAAGGAGAAGGGACTCATCCGCAGCGAGGGCAAGGACTATGTTATGAAGGACGGGGACGTGGTGGTCTTCCGCTTCAATGTATAATACCCTGCAATATGCAAAGAGAACGTTTGGACGTTCTCTTTTTTTGTCCCTCAAAGAAGGGGGGACACGGGGCTTTGGGAAAACGGATATTTTGTTTGGGGGATTTATATTCATGCGGAGACGGAATAGTTATCCGTTTTTAGTTTATACACATTTTATCTAATAACAGTTCACAAATAGGCAAAGAACTGTTCAAAATGACCTGCTAAAATACAATAAATGGGTCATGTTGGGGAAGTATATTCACTCGGCTGAGGGGAATTAATTTCTCAAGATATGGATTTCACCCGGCGTTTTTCGTCAAAATAGGGGGGCGCCACCCTCCCTGAAAAGCGGAATCGGGCGGATTCGGGAAGAAATTTTACCAGCCAAAACTGTACCCTCCCGGACGGGCAGACCCTCTGCTAATATGCAGGGCAGAGGATCGCATCCCAATTTATATACGCCGGAGATCCATACGGAGGAAGTATGTCTGAAGTAAAAAAGAGAAAGAAAAAGAAGTCCAGACGCAGAAAGCTGGTCATAAAACCCAGATTTTATGCCGTACTGGCCGTTTTTGTAGTGGCCTTGGGCATGCTGCTGCTGCTCATTGCATCCCTGCTTCTGGGAGGCGACAGCAACGGCAATCAGCAGGCGGAGAGTGAGCAGAGCGGCGGCCTGATTTCTCAGATTTTCGGCGGCCCCACGCCTACCCCCACGCCGGAACCTACCCCCACCCCCACGCCTACTCCCAGCCCCACCCCTGAGCCCACCCCTTACTGCGTGGCCAGCAGCAACCCGGAGAAATACGGATTTGTAGGCTACATTGAGGCAGAGGGCGTGGAAGTAGATTCCTATGAGCGGGCAGAGAAAATCTCCTTCGGCAGCGGGGACAGCTACTCTCGGGTGCCCGGCGTCATTTGCTTTAGAGGCAACAACTACAGCAACGCCTCCTCCTACGGCACGGTGACCCTGTCCGAGCGGAAGATGACCGTATACGGAGAGGCTCGGGTAGACAAGATTCACAAGGGCTCTGCCAGCGGCTACTGGTCCGGCTGTGGCTGGACGGGTCAGCCCCTTATCGTCCAGTGGGAGGACGATATCCGCCGCATGATGAACCTGTATGACTGGGCCAGAGAAAAGGACGGCCTGGTGGAGGTCATTTACCCCACGGAGGACGGCAACATTTACTTCTATGATCTGGAGACCGGCAGGGAGACACGGGACAAGCTGGTGCTGAAAATGCCCTTCAAGGGCACCGGCACCGTGGACCCCAGAGGCTATCCCCTCCTTTATGTAGGCTCCGGCGATGAATACGAAGAGGCAGAGTCCAAGTCCCGGGCCATGATCATCAACCTGCTTACGGGAAAGGTCATCTATGAGTTCGGCGTGCAGGGCACCGATTCCTTCGCCAAGCGAAGCTGGTACGCCTACGACAGCGCCCCCCTCATTGACGAACAGACGGACACCCTCATTTGGGCGGGAGAAAACGCCGTGCTGTACACCATGAAGCTGAACACCAGCTTCGACAGGCAAAACGGCATCATCTCCGTGAACCCCGGCAACATGGTCAAGTTCCGCTACGACAGCAACATCTCCTACGGGAAGCTGGACAAGGAGGACTCCACCCACAAGTGGTCGGGCTATGAAGGCAGCCCCGTGGTCTGGAACGGCTTTATCTACCTTTCCTCCAACGACGGCCTCTTCCAGTGTATCGACTTGAACACCATGGAGATTAAGTGGGTGGCAGACACCCTGGACGATACCAACGCATCCCCCGTGCTGGACGTCATCAGCGAAACGGAGGCCTACCTCTATGTGGGCACCTCCCTCCACTTCACCAAGGACGCCAGCGCCAAGGGCGTGACTCCCTTCTTTAAGATCAACGCCATGACCGGAGAGATTGTGGGGCAGTACCAGAAGACCGTCCAGACCGTCTCCGGCGTCTCCGGCGGCGTGCAGGATACGGCGGTGGTGGGGCAGAACAAGCTGTCAGATCTGGTCTTCGTCAGCTTTGCCCGCTACGGCACTCGGGACGGCGGCGTGCTGGTGGCACTGCACAAGGACACCATGAGCGAGGCTTGGAGCTTCCCTCTGGATCACTATAGCTGGAGCTCTCCTGCTGTGGTCTATACCGCCGACGGCACCGGGTACATCATCCATGCGGACAGCGGCGGACATATCTACCTGCTGGACGGCCGCACGGGCTCTGTGCTGGACACCATCCAGCCTACGGAGAGCAACTTTGAGGCCTCTCCCGCCATCTTCGGCAACTATATGGTGCTGGGCTGCCGCGGGGATCAGAAGGTCTTCTTCATCCGCCTGAGCTGACGGAAAAATAAAAGAGAACGGAAGTATACTTGCCTCCCTCCTAAAAAGGGAGGCAAGATTTTTTTAGTCTTTTCAATGTTAAAAGCTGAGTACACCGCATGCCCCTTTGTTCCGCAAGGCTCCCCTTGTTCACCAAGGGGAGCCTAACGCTGTAAAAGGCCTCGTCTCGTTTTTGCTTTTAACCGTGCAAATGGCTTATTAACCCAAGGCTCCCCTTATTGTGTAAGGGGAATTGCCAAGCAATTCGCCCCGACCCCGAAGGGGACAAAACCCACCTGTGATGGGTTTTGAGGGAATTGCCAAGCAATTCGCCCCG
>CAYUHW010000117.1:0-5714 GCA_964444605.1 uncultured Christensenella sp.
GAACTACAAGCTCCCCTACTACACCCTCTCCCCCACCTACTCCGTGTGCCGGGAGCATGGGTACCTTTCCGGCGAGCATTACACCTGCCCCAAGTGCGGGGAAAAGGCCGAGGTCTACAGCCGCATTACCGGCTACTACCGCCCGGTGCAGAACTGGAACGACGGCAAGGCTCAGGAGTTTAAGGACAGAAAGACCTACGACATCGGCCGCAGCGTCCTGACCCATCAAGGGCCCTTGGAAGAGGCTTCTCAGAGCCCCAAGGAGGTTCTCCCCGAAGAGGCCGCCCAAAAGGGTGCCTACCTCTTCGTCACCCCCACCTGCCCCAACTGCAAGCTGGCCAAAGCGCTGCTGGACAAGGCCGGGGTACAGTATGAGGTCTGCATCGCCGAGGAGCATCCCGACTTAGCCGCCCAGTTCGGCGTCAAGCAGGCCCCCACGCTGGTGCTGGCGGAAGGCACGGCCTTCACCGCCTACAAGGGCGTTTCCTCCATCAAGGGTCACCTGATGGGGAAAGAGTAAATTGCTGATAACTTTCAATACAAACAGAAGGGGTATTCGTACCCCTTTTTCTTTCCCTATGGGAATAAGAAAATGTTCTGTCTTCTATGGAAAAGAGGCGCTACGACTGCGTGTACCGGTATAAAAAAGGAAGCATTCTGTAAACTGTTGCAGCAGTAAACAGAACGCTTTGGTTCCTTTTGGGGACCGGTTTAATCCACCGTTTTTAAATTAGGCTAAATTATACCAGTCCCTTTCCGGCCTGTCAAAGGTATCGCTGAAAAAACTTGCTGCCCTGATTTCATCGCCGCCCTGTATAGAACAGCTGCGAAATATCCAGCGGAAGTGAAAAAGTATCATTTGCTTTCTTTTATCCAATCCGCTGAAAACATTGTGAATTGCTGTTCGAATGATTCGGCAGAAGGAGGCGCAAGAGATGATTCAGGGTTTGCGCTTGAGCAAGCCTCCCTGCGCCTTCGAGGCAGAATATATCCTTTTCCCAAGGCGGAAGGCTGTTGCAAAAAGGGCGCAAAGACGGTACAATAGAGGTATCATTTTTGGAAGGACAGGAAAGCAATGCAAGCATACGAAAACAACATCGGCGTTCTGGTTCCGGAGATTCTTTTGCCCCCTCAGGGCACGGATATGTACAAATGGGCGGTGGTGGCCTGCGATCAGTTCACCTCCCAGAAGGAGTACTGGCAGGAGGCCCGCAGCATCATCGGGGATGCCCCCTCCACCTTGGACCTCATTCTTCCCGAAGCCTGGCTGGGCGCTGAGGACGAGCCTGAGCGCATTGCCCGCATTCGGCAGAAGATGCGGGAGTATCTGGACAAGGGCACTCTGGTGAAACAGCCCCAAGGCTTTGTGCTGGTAGAGCGCACGGCGGCGGGAAACACCCGTCACGGGCTGGTAATGGCGCTGGATTTGGAAAAGTATGACTACAGCAAAGGCTCCGGCACCCTCATCCGTGCCACGGAGGGCACCATTGTAGAGCGCATTCCTCCCCGTCTGCGCATTCGGGAAGGCGCCGCTGTAGAGCTCCCTCACATTCTGGTGCTTATTGACGACCCCAACCGCACGGTCATTGAGCCTCTGTTTGAAAAGGCCGAGTCCCTGCCCCTGCTCTATGACACGGATTTAATGCTGGGCGGCGGGCACATCTGCGGCCGTCTGGTGGACAAGGAGCAGGATATTGCAGGGGTGATTGACGCTTTGACCGCCCTGTCCGACAAGGCCGCCTTTGAAGCCAAATACGGCGACAAGCCCGTCCTCCTCTTTGCCATGGGCGACGGCAACCATTCTCTGGCCACGGCCAAGGCCAACTGGGTCAAGATCAAGGAGACCCTCTCCCCCGAGGAGCAGGAGAACCATCCCGCCCGGTATGCCCTTATTGAGCTGAACAACGTCCATGACGAAGGCATCGTCTTTGAGGCCATTCATCGGAACATCTTCGGCGTACCCGGAGAGAAGCTCATTGACGCCCTTCTTGCTAAGCTCCAGGAGCAAAACGGCAAGGCCTATCTGGCTCCCGAGCAGGCTCCTGCCGGAGGCGAAAAGCACGTCATCCCCTTCTACTATGGGGACAGGAGCGGCGCCTTTGTGGTGGAATCTCCTGCCGCACAGCTGGCCGTCGGCACCCTGCAGAACGCCATTGACGCCGTCCTGCCCGCCTTGGGCGGTGAGGTGGACTACATCCACGGCATCGACGTAGTCAAGGAGCTTGCTAAAAAGCCCGACACCACCGGGTTCCTCCTTCCCGACATGGCCAAGAGCGAGCTGTTCCCCACGGTCATTTTTGACGGCGCTCTGCCCCGCAAGACCTTCTCCATGGGGGAGGCGGCGGAAAAGCGGTACTATCTGGAAGCCCGTCTGCTGGAAAAATAACAATCCGAAGCAAAACAAAAAGCCCCCTTTCGGGGGCTTTTTTGCGTGAGGGCGGGGCGGGGGAAGAGGTGCCTGCGGCACCGCCGGCGTCCATGACGCCGGGGAACGGCGGAGCCGTTCCCCTCCCCCGCCCCTTTTGCCGAAAAGTCATTTACTTCCCGCAGGCCTTCTTCCCAAAGGAAATCTTTCCCGTCAAAGAAAAGACCATGGGGTACAGCCCGATATCTGCAAAGAGGATCAGGGCATAGCGAGCCGTCCGCACCAAGCGGGGCAGCAGAGCGGGCGCAGCGAGGAATTCACCGGAGAAGGGGAGCTTCAGCAGGGCATTGAGCCCCAGATAGATGCCCACGCCCCCTGCAAGGCGCAGGGCAATCCGCACCGGACAGCGGGTATTCTCAAAGCGGACAAACCGCTCCTCAAACAGATCCCCCGCCATAAAGCCGATGAGCATGCCCAAGCTGGTATAATAATCGTTGGTGGTGCAGTAAAACAACCCCGGCAAAGCGGTCAGCAGGAGAATAAGGTAAAAGAGCTTCTTGTTGTGCAGTTTCTTCTGCAGCCAGGGGAGGAAAAAGACGATGCCCAGCCCCAAAGCCCAGCCGGCCAGCACGTCCGTGGGGTAATGCACCCCCAGGCAGAAGCGGCTGACGCCCACCAGCAGAATGATGAGGGCGCAGACTGCCGTAACCCATTTCTTTTTGAACCATGCGGCCAAGGATCCCCACAAGGAGGCGGCGCTGCTGGAATGGCCGCTGGGGAAGGAATAGCCCTGGGCAGAGATATCGTACAGATCCGCATTGGCTTTTACGGGCTTTAAGCACTGCACCTCCGGGCAGTCAAAGTAAGGACGGCGGCGGAGAACCACGTTTTTAAACAACGGATTCCACACGGAAGCGGTGATGATGTTGGTGCCTAAAAACAGCCCCGTCTTTTTGTCCCAGCACCAGTAGAAAAAGCCCAGCACCAGCACCATAAGGGTCTCTTCCCCAAAGAGGGTGATGAAGGAGGCCGCCTTCACCCCAAAGACCCCCAAATGGGACTGAAGCCACACCATCAAAGCGGGCTCCCAGCCGAAATAAAAGGTATTTCCCATACAATTCTCCCTTCGCTTTTGTTTTTATCGCCCCGTGGAGCCAAAGCCTCCGGCTCCACGTTCCGTTTCTTCCAGCTTTTCCTGCTCCTCAAACTCCATACTCATACAGGGCAGCAGCACAAGCTGAGCAATTCTGTCCCCGTGGGCAATCTGCCGAGGCGCATCCCCGTCGTTGTACAGCACTACGGTATACTCCCCCCGATAGTCGCTGTCCACCACCCCTACGCAGTTGGCGGGGCGCAGACCCTGCCTGAAGGCCAGTCCGCTGCGGGCAAAGCAAGCGGCGAAATACCCCTCAGGTAAGGCGCAGGAAATCCCCGTGCCGATGGGACGGCTTTCCCCGGGGGCAATGGTAATGCTTCCCTCGGGCAAACAGGCGTATAGATCATATCCTGCTGAAAAGGGCGAGCCCTGGGTGGGGATTTTAGCCTGAGGATGCAGTTTTACAATGGGTATGCGCATGGGGCTCCTTTCAGCTTCTCACTTCGTCCAAATACCGGCAGGCGGCAATGGCGGCTACGGCTCCGTCGCAAGCGGCGGTGGTCACCTGCCGCAGGGTCTTTTTTCTGCAGTCTCCGGCGACGAAAAGGCCGGGGGTCTGGGTGCGGCAATCCTCCCCGCAGTCAAAGTAGCCTTGAGCATCCAGGGCAGCCAGGGAGGCAAAGGGCTCATTCTTGGGAATCAGGCCGATGGCCACAAAGAGACCGTCGCAGGGAATCTGCTCCCGATGCCCCTCCTTTTCTATCTCTACCCCCTGCAGGGCATCCCCTTGGGTAAGCAGAGACACCAGCCGCACCCCCGTGTGGGCCTCCACGTTATCACGGGCAAAGAGCACCTCCTGCAGTTTCTTTTCCCCAGTGAAGTAGGGCAGATCTTGCAGCATGATGACCTTTTTGCACTTGGCGGAGAGAAGAATGGCCTCCTGCAGAGCGGAGTTGCCTCCGCCGGCTACACAGACCGTCTGATTCTTGTAGAAATCCCCGTCGCACACGGCGCAGAAGGAAATGCCGTTGCCGATGAGCTCGTCCTCTCCGGGAAGACCGGGCAAACGGTGCTGTACCCCTGTGGCCAAAATGACGGCAGGGGCTTCATAGGCGCCGCCCTCCTCCGTTTCCACCAGAAAGCCCTCCGATTTTTTTGTAAGGGAGGTGACGGTTTCCAGCTCCACCTCTGCCCCCTGGACGAGGATTTGCTCCAAAAATGCGTCTGCAAAGGCGTTGCCGCTGATAGAGGCAAAGCCGGGAATGTTCTCTACCTGAGGGGAATAGGTAATCTGCCCTCCGAAGCCCTGCTTCTCGATGATCAGGGCGTTTTTTCCGTTGCGCTGGGCGTAAAGTGCGGCGGTCATGCCTGCCGGGCCTCCGCCGATGATGATGATGTCGTACATGGACGTCTCCTGTAGGTTGGTTTGCATGGGGAAAGTCCCCCTTGCAAGTATACAACAGAACGGCCGAAGATGAAAGGGTGAAATTGGGGAAGGAGGGCCTCTATGTGCAAAAAAACGCCTGTCCCGCAGGCTGAGGGGGGCGGTGAAGGGCTTCGCCCTTCTCTCAGGTGCAGGGGAGCATAGCGCTCCCCCCTGCACCTGAGGGTTCCCGAAGGGAACCGCCGCCCCCTCACGCCTCCGTCAGGCTCGCCCAAATCCTCTTGAAGCAGGGCTGGAACAAAGGCGCCTCCCGCCTCTGCAAGGGGGTCATTTCCTCCGGAAAGGGCAAGAGCACCTCCTCCCTCAGCATGGCCGGACGCCCGGAAAAAACCAGCACCCTGTCCGCCATGGACACGGCCTCCCCAATATCGTGGGTCACCAGCACGGCGGTCTTCCGTTCCTTTTTGATGATGGTGCGCACCTCGTCCCCCAAGGTAAGTCGGGTCTGATAATCCAAGGCGGAGAAAGGCTCGTCAAGGAGCAGTACCTCCGGCTCCAGGGCCAGAGTGCGTATGAGGGCCGCCTTCTGCCGCATGCCTCCCGACAACTGGCTGGGCTTAAACTTGGCAAACTCCCCCAGCCCGTAGGTTCTCAGCAGTTCCAGCGCCTTTTGCCGACTCTCCGCCGTCAAAAGATGCCGCACCTCCAGCCCCAGCAGTACGTTTTTTTCCACCGTCCGCCACTCCAACAGATGGTCCCGCTGGAGCATGTACCCCATGGGACGCTTCCCTGCCGGGTAGCGCACCGCCCCCGACGTAGGGGTCATTAGCCCCATCATCAGGCTCAGCATGGTGGTCTTTCCGCACCCC
>CAYUHW010000118.1:0-5520 GCA_964444605.1 uncultured Christensenella sp.
CCATTGAGACTTTGCTCTCCCGCATGGCCAAGAAGATCGGCATCTCTCCTTGGGAGATTCGCTACAAGAACGCCATCCGCCCCGGAGAGACCCTGCCCAACGGACAGATTGTGGATCAGAGTACGGGATTGGTGGAGACCCTGCTGGCGGTAAAGGATATCTTTGAGAAGGCCAAGTATGCGGGCATCGCCTGCGCCATGAAGAATGCAGGCGTGGGCGTGGGCATTCGGGACACCGGCCGGGTGCGGCTGGTGGTCAAGGGGGGCAAGCTGCATATTTACTGCGCCGCTTCCTGCATCGGGCAGGGGGTAGGCACGGTGCTGGTGCAGATTGTGGCTGAAGAAACGGGGATTCCCGGAGAGGATATTATTCTGGAGGCGCCCAACACCGCCACCAGCCCCGACTCAGGCACCACCTCCGGCTCCCGCCACACCACGGTTACCGGAGAGGCCGCTCACAGAGCCTGCCTGATTTTCAACGACTACCGCCGAGGCCGCACCTTGGAGGAGCTGGAGGGCGAGGAGTTCTTCGGGGAATACCTGGCCAAGACCGACAAGCTGGGAGCGAACAAGCCCAACCCCGTGTCCCATGTGGCCTACGGCTACGCCACCCATGTGTGCATACTGGGAGAGGACGGCCGCATTCAGGAGATGGTGGCTGCCCACGATGCAGGGCGGGTCATCAACCCCAAGGCGGCGGAGGGACAGATTGAGGGCGGCGTTACCATGTCCTGCGGCTATGCCTTGACGGAGCAGTATCCTCTGGAGCACTGCGTGCCCAAAGCCAAGTTCGGCACATTGGGACTGTTCAGAGCCAATCAGGTGCCGCCCATCACCTCCATTCTGGTGGAGAAGCAGGGGCTGCCCATTGCCAACGGGGCCATCGGACTGGGGGAAATCACCTCCATTCCCACGGCGCCCGCCATTGCCACCGCCTATGCGGCCTTTGACGGGGAGGATCGCTCCTCCTTGCCCCTGGTCAACACCCCCTACAGCAAAAAGCCCAAGAAGTAACCCCGCATAAACGAAGCCGCCCACCACGGGCGGCTTTTTTTAATGAGAAACTATTGGGAAATGAAAAACTTTCCGCCCTTATTTCAGCAGGGGCAGGGACACGGTGACTCTGGTGCCCACGCCCTCGTAGCTAAGGACGCTTCCCGTGCCGCCGTGGCCTTCGATAATCCACTTGGCAATGGACAGCCCCAGACCGCTGCCCCCCTTTGTCCGTGCCTTGTCTGCCCGATAGAAGCGGTCAAAGACGTGCTCCACATCCTCTTTGGCGATGCCGATGCCGCTGTCCTGCACGGAAAGCAGGACATTCTCCCCCTCCCGGCTCATGCGAAGAAGAATCTGTCCTCCCTCGGGGGTGTACTTGGCGGCGTTGTCGATAAGGATCCGAAGAGCCTGCTTGAGCATAGCTTCGTCCCCCTGAGCCCACAGCTCCGGGCATACCTCCAGAGCATACTCATGGTCGCCGTCAATCATGCGGCTCTCCTCAAAAAGCTCCTTCATAAGAGGGGACAGGGGCATGGGCTTCAGGGTCAGATTGGAACGCCCCATATCCCCGCGGGCAAGGAAGAGAAGCTGTTCCACCAATGTTTTCATATGCTCCGTCTCCGTGGCAATGGCGGCGATGGACTCCTCCAGCACCTTGGGGTCGCTCTTCCCCCACCGCTCCAGCATGCGGGTGTACCCCTGCAAGACGGCAATGGGGGTGCGCAGCTCGTGGCTGGCATCGTCCACAAAACGCATCTGCTGGCGGGCGCTTTCCTGCAGGCGGCGGAGCATGTCGTTCATGGCTTGCTCCAGCCCCATAAGCTCCTCGTCCTCCACCTCTATGCGGGCGTCGGGAGCGGAGATGCCTGCAATGGCAGACTCCAGATTCCGCAGTTTCTCCTCGTCAAAGCTGTGCTTTGCCAACTGCTGGGCGGCAGCGGCCATTTCGTCAATGGGGGCAAAGAGCGCCTTCAGGTTCTTTCGCTCCTTAAAAAAGCCCAGCAGCCAGCCAAAAAGACCCACACAGAAGAGACAGCTGATGACCAGCAGCCAGGGGGAAAGAAACTCGCCTATGAGAAAGTCTTCCTCATAGGCTTCATGCATCACGGTGTAGGTCAGAGACTCCAGCTCAACAGAGGCTTCAAAGAAAAAACTTCGGGGGGCAAAGGGGTCAAAGATGCCAAGAACCCGGCTCTCAGATGCAAAGCACCAGCCCACCCCTCCGGCGAAGAAAAGCCCCGCGCAGGAGAGAATCAGTTGGGACAGAGCCCGCAGGCGCAGTTTCCATGTCAGCCGATTGACCAGAGAGGCCGTCCGCTTTTTTTCCATCCCCATGGTCTATGCCTCCGTATCCCGAATGGCGTACCCCACACCGCGGACGGTGCGGATCATCTTTACCCCGTATTTTTCGTCAATCTTGGAGCGAAGATACCGGACATACACATCCACCACGTTGGTTTCTCCCACATACTGGTAGCCCCAAATCTTGTTGAGAAGGGTGTCTCGGGAGAGGACGATGTTCTTGTTCTCCAGCAGGGTCATGAGCAGGGTGTATTCCTTTTGGGTCAGGGACAGCTCCTCCTTCCCATACCAAGCCTCTCGGGCGGCAGGGCGCAGGATGAGCTTCCCCCAGTGCAGTTCCTCGCTTTCCGTTGGGGCAGGAGCATGGCGCAGAAGCACCCGAATGCGGGCCAAAAGCTCCTCTATGGCAAAGGGCTTGGTGATGTAGTCGTTGGCGCCGCTGTCCAGCCCCGCCACCTTGTCCATGACGGAGTCACGGGCGGTGAGGAGGATGACGGGCAGGGAGGAGCTTTTGCGCAGACGGCGGAGGACCTCCATGCCGCTAAGCCGGGGAAGCATGAGATCCAGCACCAGCAGATCAAACTGCCCGGACTCGGCCATCTCCAGCCCCGTCCGTCCGTCAAAAGCCAGCCCTACGGCATAGCCCTCGTGTTCCAGTTCCAACTGCAAAAAGCGGCTGATCTTTTCCTCATCCTCTACAATCAAAATTCGGGTCATATGGTTTCCTCCATATCGTAAAAGTGTTGACTTGATGGCGGAAGAAACGGGTTCAGTTTTCCGCCGAAAGATTTTAGAGCGTATAAGTCAATCCCTCAGTCACCTTCGGTGACAGCTCCCTTTACACAAGGGAGCCGGACGCTGTAAAAGGCTCACTCTCGCTTTTGCTTTTAACCGTACGAGCAACTGGCTACCGCATGGCGCCCCTGTGCAAGGAAAATTGCAAAGCAATTCGCCCCGACCCCGAAGAGGACAAAACCCACCGATGATTGGTTTTGAGAGGCTGTCAAACTGAGCACAGTAGGGGTTGACTTATACCACGCACGAGCCTTATGGCGGAAAACTTATTGAGTCAGCAACGCTGACCTAAGGACTGCTTTACTGCAGTATCGATATGCTCGCATACCCCGCTAAAATTACTGTTGACCTCATTATTGGGAATGCGGAGAACCTTTAATCCGTACCTTTCAAGAAAGGCCGTCCGCTCTGCATCATTTTGTGCATTGCTGTCTTCATAGTGCTGTGCGCCATCCAACTCAATCACAAGTCTTGCTTCTGCACTGTAAAAGTCGGCAATGTATTTTCCGAGCACCTTTTGCCTTGAAAATCGGATGGGACAGGAGCGCAAAAAATCATACCAGAGATGCCGCTCTTCTTTCGTCATTTCTTTTCGCAGATGCTTTGCTAAGGGAACCAATTGTTTATTGTGCTTCGACTGTATCACAATCCCTCCGTTGCGTTTATGTCGTGGTGCAAGCTCCATTTATACCGTCTGATTCCCTCGTATTAAAGAGATTTAGTAAAAAGGGAGAAAGCCGGGAGTGCCCGGCTTATGCTTACTTTTTGTCTTCTTCCGTCAGGGTCTTTTTAATGTCCTCGGCGGCGTCCGTAGCCTTGCCCATGGCCTCGTTGATCTTGCTGTTCTCAAAGTCGGGGCCGCAGAAGCCGTACCGCCAGCCAAAGAACAGGGAGATCAGCATCAGCGGCAGCAGCACCCAGAAGCCTATGCACAGCAGCAGCGCCGCCAAAATAATGGGCAGCCGCAGAAGCTGATGGCCGTCCTGAGTGGCCTGAAAATCGTTGCGGCAAATCTTGCGGCACACATCCGCAACGCCCTTCCAGAACTTGTCCCAAGCGGACTCTCCCCGGTTCACATACACCGTGCGGGAGCCGGTTTCAGAGTCGCTCCCCGTGTCGTAGCGGGCGCCGGGCTTAATCTTCCCCTGCCGCTCCAGCTCAATCATGGCGTCCAGCAAGTCCCAGTTGGCTCTCTCCAAGGCATCCCGTGCCTCTTCGTAAGTGACGTTGGCGCTTCTGCGCAGTTTTTCTACCATTTCCATATGTGTCATTGTTGTAATCCTCCGGTGGTGTCGGCGGGGGCTGTCCCTCAGCCGCATCTATAGCATACTGCCTGCAGATAAAATGCAAAGGCGGGTTTCATTAGGAAAGGATTAAAATCCTCTTCTTCTTTATTAAGTATAGCACAGAATCGGATTGGGGAAAAGAAAAAACTCCCCTATGAAGAGGAGTTAGGCTGTGTATTTGCCTTAGGTGCGCAGGGTGGCCTTCAGACGATCTGTGTGCAAAAGCAGATCGAGGGCCTCGCCGCCGCTGCGGGTGAGTACGTCTGCATGGGGGAGGAGCTTGGCGCAGATTCCTTCTCCGTCCATTACGGCGATGGCCAGCTCCGCCAAGTCGAACATTTGGATATCGTTAAAGCCGTTGCCCACGCAGGCCACATGCTCTCCCAGCTCCCGCACAATCTCTTCTTTGCAAAGGGCCGCCTGGGCTCTGGGGAAGGTCTTAATCTCCGCCCCCAGTCCGGCACATTGGCTTTTTACGGTGCCGTAGGTGTCGGCGGTGAGTACATATACGTGAACGAGCTTGCTCAAGGATCGCATCTGCTCGGCCACTCCGGGGAGCAAAGCCCCGTCAAAGGCGATGGTGCCGTTGTAGTCCAGAGCCACGTGCTCAATGGTCAAAGTTTCCCGACCTGGAATCTCCACTTGAATCATGTTGGGTTCCTCCTTATGATAAATCGTAATGACAAAGGCTTTCTTAGCCGCAGATGCCGGAGAGAAACTCCCGGGTCAATTGCTCCTTGGGGTCTTGGAAGAGGGCGTCGGCATTGCCGTACTCCACCAGATGCCCTTCAAAGAACATGGCCACGTTGTCCGCAATGCGCCGTGCCTGGGCGATGTTGTGGGTGACCACCACCATGGCGTACCGCTCCTTCATGGAAAGCAGAAGCTCCTCTATAACGGCAGTGGAGCGCACGTCCAAAGCCGAGCAGGGCTCGTCCAAAAGGAGCATCTTCGGCTCCACGCTGATGGCTCTGGCGATGCACAGCCGCTGCTGCTGTCCCCCCGACAGCTTGAGGGCGCTCTTGTGCAAGTCCTCCTTCACTTCCTCGTAAAGCCCCACCACCCGCAGAGTTTCTTCTACGGCTTTATCCAAATCCTCTTTCTTCTTCATGCCGTAGTACTTAAGGCCATAGGTCATGTTC
>CAYUHW010000119.1:0-3293 GCA_964444605.1 uncultured Christensenella sp.
TGTCAAGAAGGGCCTCCCCATTTTGGAGGATATGATTGGCGGCTTTGCTGTAGTGGTTTCCGCCAACGACGGCATCAACCCCGAAATCAACCTGGAGATTCTGGGCCGTCATACCGTAGGCACCGGCTCCGCTCCTCAGGCGGTTATCGGCTGTCTGGTTACCGATCCTCTGGCTCGTGTAGGCCTGAAGGTCACCGACATCGACAAGTTCTCCCCCGAGATGCAGAATCCCGATATCACCAAGCCCGCAGGCGCAGGCGACGTGCCTCTGGCCAACTATAAGATGATTGCCGCTCTGGCCGTTAAGAAGGGTGATATTGAGAAGAAGGATCTGGCCAAGTTCGTTACCGAGCGCGGTCTTACCGGCTGGGCACCCACTCAGGGTCACATCCCCTCCGGCGTACCTTACATCGGCTTTGCCCGTGAGGACATCCTCTCCGGCAAGATTCATCGCGCCATGATTATCGGCAAGGGCTCCTTGTTCCTGGGCCGTATGACCAACCTGTTTGACGGCGTATCCTTCGTTATCGAGACCAACAACGGCCCCGAGAAGAAGGAAGAAGCCGGCGTCAGCGAAGAGACCATCCGGGGCATGATTGCTCAGGCCATGAAGGATTTTGCCTCCGCACTCATGGAAAAAGCTGAGTAAGGCGGTACCTACATGAGCAGTATCGAAAAAGTCATTGCCCAGACGTTTCTGGACATGGCCAAGGGGCTGGAGACTGGCTCCTTCGCCAAGCGTCCCCGCATTGCGCTGACCGGCATGGGCAGCGAGCACGGGGAAGAGAACGCCATGGCGGCCGCTAAAATGGCGGCCAAGCAGGGCGTAGACGTATACTACATCGGCTCTCTGGAAGCTCCCGGCATCACCACCGTACATGTAGCGGATGATGAAGAGGGACACAAGAAGATGGAAGAGATGGTGGAGAAGGGCGAGGTCGACGGTGCCGTCACCATGCACTTCCCGTTCCCCATCGGTGTTTCCACCGTTGGCCGTGTGATTACTCCCGCCAAGGGCCGTGAAATGTTCATTGCCAACACCACCGGCACTTCCTCCGGCGACCGCATCGAGGGTATGATTCTCAACGCCGTAGACGGTATTGCTACCGCCAAGGCCATGGGCATCGAGAACCCCACCGTGGGCATTCTCAATGTCGACGGTGCCCGCCAGACGGAAAAAGCCCTCAACCAGCTTAAGGAGCAGGGCTACGGCTTTACCTGGGCTACTTCCAACCGTGCCGACGGCGGTGCCGTTATGCGTGGAAACGATGTCCTTCAGGGCACTCCCGATGTGCTGGTGACCGATTCCCTTACCGGCAACGTGCTTATCAAAATGCTCTCTGCTTATACCACCGGCGGCAGCTTCGAAGCTACGGGCTTCGGCTACGGCCCCGGTATCGGCAAGGACTATAATAAGCTGATTCTCATCATCTCCCGTGCTTCCGGCGCTCCCCTCATTGCCAACGCCCTGCTGTATGCTGCGGATTTGGTACGGGGCAAGGTCTTCGAGAAGGCCGCCGCCGAGTATGCCGCTGCTGAGAAGGCCGGCCTGAACGAGCTGCTGAAGGCTCGTAAGGAAGCCGCCAAGCCTGCTGCCGCTGAGGAAGAGGTGAAAATGCCTCCCGCTGAACCCTGCACCGCCTCCATCGCCGGTATTGAGGTTATGGATTTGGAAGATGCAGCCAAGGCTCTTTGGAAGGCCGGCATCTATGCCGAAACCGGCATGGGCTGCACCGGTCCTCTGGTGATGATGAGCGCCGCCAACTTCGACAAGGCCAAGGAAATCCTGAAGGCCGCCGGGTATATCGGCTAAGAGGTGCGGCATGAAGGTATATGACCGCATTGAAAAGGTAGAGAAGGATCTGACCACCGCCGAGCTCATCGACATGATGGTGGTTAAGAATCGGCAGGTGGACTTGACTCATAATGAAATCCTCCAGGATGAGGACGGCATGATGAGCTACAACGCCGAGAACTGGACCACCGTGGACGGCAAGCGCTTTATCCGCAGCTACGCCATGGACGGCCGTGTGCTCTCCGAGTATTCTACCTACAATAAGTACGATATGAAGGGCTACTTTGCTCCCGAAAAGGCCGCAACCGTCACCCTCAACTAATTCGCAAACACTTTAAAACGCCCTGCTTGTCCCAAAAGGCAAACGGGGCGTTTTTGCTGTATAAAACCCATGCGGTTTAGTACTCTGCCGTAGAGAGATTTTTATCGGATTGCTTGGCTCTGCTACGGATATATGCTTTCTTGTTCGGAATACTCCGTGTAACGGGGAGCACTCCGTTCCACGAGCCCCGCTGTTTGCTATAATGGGCTTTCTGAGTTTCCGTGCTTTGTTTCGACAGGGGAACATACTTCATTTCGCCATACCGCCTTGTTGCGGCGGAACTGTTGTCCTTTGGTTTAATACAATCAAGTTTGAGCAAAAGGAGAAAGCTGAATCTATGCAATGGGGAACATCGTTGCAGAGGCGTGTGTTCTGTGGTATGATACAAAAGCAGATTTATAGGAGGAAATATGAAAAAGGTATTCGGCTGGATTTTGACCATCATGGGCGGGTTTAACTTCCTGGTGCATTGTATATGTTTCCCCATAGTGCTGACGGCAGATGGGCAGGATTGGCTGCAGCGGATTGTGAGTACCGCCATTATCGTGATGTTTGGGGCGTTCTGGTTGTTCGTCTGCCGCTGGGGCCTAAAGCTCAAGAAGGACAGCAAGGTCACAAAAGCCTCTGCACCCGAGTTTACTGCTCCAAAGCCTGTTGCCCAAGAACCTGTTGTGAAACCTGACTTCTCGGACACGGAGTATTTGGAGGATATCACCTTTATCCGCAATATGCATCATATCTCCCCCGGGGGCACTATCTGGCAACAGTATGATGTGGTGCTGGATGCTCGCGGCTATGGCTGGGACATGATGAAGGACTGGGCTGACTACATGGCCGAGGCGGATTTGGAGCAGATTTCTCAGGTTTCGGCAGGGACTTTGGGGGCACAGGAGCAGAACCTTACTGACTCCTACGCAAGCCGCGGCGGCAAGTGCAAGCAAACCCCGGAGCTGGAGACAGAGCAGGGCTTCCTTTCCATTGCGGGAAACAGCAAGGTGCTGGAAGCGCCAATGAAGATTGTCTGGATCAATCAGACCAACACGCTGCGCTTTTTCACTCTGGAAAAGAGCGACTTTCAGATGCTGAAATATATAGAAACCATGGTGCGCCGCACCTTTGGTACAGCGGATGCCATGAAGCTGGGCAAGCCTTTAGAGCAGGAAAAGCCTTTGGAGC
>CAYUHW010000119.1:3393-5507 GCA_964444605.1 uncultured Christensenella sp.
CAACAACGCTCCGGCAGAGTTCGAAGGTACGAATATATATGTGGACTCCGGTTCCCTGATGAAATGGCTCATAGACAACCTTAAAACCCAGTACGAACTCCAGGGTGCGTTGCCGCTGATTGAAAAGGAGCCTATTATCACCCTGTATGAGGACGGGAAAAAGACCCGAGAGTACCGCCTGCAAGCGGAGGGGGAGGAGGATTTTACGGGCAAATACTTCCTCATTTCCCTTCGGATGAGCTTGATGGGATATCTTCTTCTTCCTGTAGCCCAGATAGACGGGTTTATCTCCGACACCCCTGAGGACAGGAAAATGACTCCGGACGACATTGGATACCGCATGGAAGGACATTTTCTAAAGTGCGGCGGGGAGAACGCAGAGATTAGCTACAAGGTCACTGTGGGAAAGGATCTGCCTCAGAAGGGGCTAAAGTACCCGGGATACACCACCCCTGCCAATGTGCGGTTGGTGGGTATTTGTCCGAAGTGCGGGAAGTCCTTCTGCTTCCATGGGTATTCTGTATACATGGGGCAATGCGATGCTGCCTATTCCGATGACGGACTGGACTGTTGTTCCATTTCTAATCCGAACATCGATAAGGATAGCTGGACGTTTGAAGCTGACGGGAAAACCTTCCGTTACTATAATTCCTTCTGCTGTCCCCACTGCGGCATGGCTTATATCGATTATTCAAAGTTCCCGGAGAACAAAGTGTTCGGCGTGTCTGCCTGCGTGCACTTGGGACGGAAACTGTATTCGGATAATACCTGATATCGGTGCGCCTTCGGCATAAAGAAGAGAGAAAAGTGAAGGGGCCGGGGGCGGCGGGAAAGGCGAGACCTTTCTCTTGGGCAGGGGCGGGCAAAATGCCCGCCCCTGCCCAAGGGTTCGCACAGCGAACCGCCGCCGCCCCCCTTCCTGCTCTGCAGTATCCCCTTCTTCGGCAAAGGTTCACAATTTCCGGTTTTCATTGGCAGGAAACTATGGTATGATATAAGAGACTGAATAGGGGCGCATGAGCCCGGAAAGGAATTTTATGGAAAAACAATCCGTACGCCGCAGTACCGTAGGCGGGCAGGCCGTTATGGAGGGGGTCATGATGAAGTCCCCGGAGGGCACGGCGCTGGCTGTGCGGCAGAGCGACGGCTCTATCGTAAAAGAATATTACCGCAATACCAACAAATACAAGAAGGGGAGCTTTCCCACCTGGCCCGTGGTCAGAGGGGTCTACGCCTTTGTGGATTCTCTGGCGGGGGGCATGAAAATCACCACCCGCAGTGCGGAGCTGTTGGGGGAGGAGTTTGAAGAGGAGCCCAGCAAGTTTGAAAAGTGGCTGTCCAAGACCTTCAACAAGGATCTTATGGACGTGGCCATGGCCGTAGCGGTAGTGCTGGCTGTAGGATTGGCGGTGGGGCTGTTTGTGCTGCTGCCCTCTTTGATTGTAAGCTTGTTCGGCCTGAACAGCGGCTTTGTCATTAGCCTCCTGGAGGGCGTTTTCCGCCTGCTTATCTTTTTGGGGTACATGATTGCCATTGGGCAGATTAAGGACATCAAGCGGGTGTTCATGTATCACGGGGCGGAGCATAAGACCATTGCCTGCTACGAAGCGGAGGGGGAGATGACCCCGGCCAACATTATGCACTATACCCGCTTCCATGCCCGTTGCGGCACCAACTACCTGTTTTTGGTTATGATGGTGTCCATCCTCTTCTTTGCCTGCATTCCCGTAAAGTCTTTGCTGCCTCGGCTGATTACCCGCCTTCTGTTTATTCCCGTGGTGGCAGGTTTAGCCTATGAGGTGCTGAAAGCCGCCGCCAATTCCGACGGCATTGTGGCCCGCATCGTCCGTGCCCCCGGGCTGGCTTTGCAGAAGATTACCACCGCCGAGCCTACGGAGGACATGGTGGAGGTGGCCTTGGCGGCCTTCAATTTGGCCATGAATCCCCCCGAAAAGGATATCCGCATTGTGCTTCCCAAGGAGGACAAAACGGAAACCGCCGAGACCCCCGCGACGGAGGAGACCCCCGAATCTCCCGAAGCGCCTGAGACTGCGGAGACCCCCGAAACTGCGGAGACCCCCGAGACTCCCGAGACCCCCGAGACTCCCGAGACC
>CAYUHW010000120.1:0-5483 GCA_964444605.1 uncultured Christensenella sp.
AGCAGAATATGGGTGCAGGTGCGCCCGGTTTCTTCTATGGCTTTAAGCACCTTTTTTCCGTCTGCGGGGTCAATGACCATGCAGGTCTCTTGGCCTTCCTCATAAAGAATATAGGTGTTTGCCTCCAAGGGCCCGCAGGGGCAAGTCAAAACTATCATCATCGCTTTATCTCCTGTTATACGTTCAAAACTCCCGTCGGCTGCTGAGCAGAATGGTAAAGGGGCCGTCATTGACCAGTGCCACCTGCATATCCGCTCTGAAAGATCCGCACTGAACGGGAATCTGTTCCTTCAGCAGTGCCTTTACCTTTTCATACAGGGGTACAGCCTCTTCCGGACGGGCGGCGTTGATATAGCTGGGGCGGCGTCCCTTGCGGGCATCTCCCGCCAAAGTGAACTGGGAGACAATCAGAATGCTCCCTTTCGTATCCAGCACGGACAGGTTGCTGACTCCCTTTTCATCTTCAAAAATCCGCAGGTGCAAAAGCTTGTCCGCCATATAAACGGCATCGGCTTCTGTGTCCCCTGTCTCAACACCCAGCAAAACCAGCAAGCCTTTTCCAATCTCCGCCGTTTTTTCCTCTCCGATGGTCACGGAGGCTTCGGTTACTCTTTGTACAACAGCGCGCATTACTTTCCAACCCTCCTGACATCTATTACGGATTTCAGCCGCTTGAGACTGTTCATGACGGAGTTGAGCTGATCCGTACCGGACACCATAAAGGTTAGCTTCATAACGGCCACCCCGTCTGGGGTAGTCTTGGCATCCATACCCGAAATAGAAATATTGGCCGAGGTCAGCAGCTTGGAAATTTCCAAAAGCGAACCCGTCTTATCTAACAGGCGAAGCTGCACTGTGGCGGAGAAGTGTTCGTCGTCCTCCAAATTCCATTCCACTGGCAAAAATCTATCCTTATCCAAGCGCAAACTCTGCAAATTCTTGCAGTCCGCTCGATGGATGGATACCCCTCGCCCCCTGGTTACATATCCTACAATCTTGTCTCCCGGCAACGGGTTGCAACAATTGCCGAAGCGCACGGCCATATGGGGGTCACCGGAGACGATGACGGCGTTTCCGTGACCTGCAGGACGCTTTTGGGGCGTGGGCGCTTGTCCTGCTTCCAGAGCCGTCTGCATGGACTGCACCTTTTCCGCCTTACGGTTCATATCAATGAGCTTGTGAAGTACCTGCCCGGAGGACAGCCCGCCATAACCAATGGCGGCATACATATCGTCTACGCTCTGCAGAGTATGCTTTTTGAGGACGGGCGCGATATACTCCTGCTTCATCAGGCGGGCCAAATCCTGACCGTGACGCTTGGCGCTCTCCTCCAGCATCTCCCGCCCTTTTTGAATGTTTTCCTCCCGATTGGCACGCTTGAACCACTGGCGAATCTTGTTTCGGGCCGACTGGGTTTTAACAATGTTCAGCCAGTCCCGACTGGGGCCGGGCTGGGTATTGGACGTGATAATTTCCACCACATCGTTGGTTTTCAGCGTGTAATCCAGCCGCACCATGGTGCCGTTTACCTTGGCATGCTGGCAATGATGGCCGATGTTGGTATGGATGCGGTAAGCAAAGTCCAAGGGCGTGGAGCCGATGGGCAGGTCGATAATCTCTCCTCTGGGAGAAAGCACGTATACATACTCACCCAAGAAATCCTTGACCACATTGTCCACAAATTCCCGGGAATCCTCGGTGGTATCCCGCGCTTCCACCACCTGACGAAGCCAGTAGGTCCTTTTATCCAGCTCCGTCTGTACCGTGCGCCCTTCCTTATACATCCAGTGGGCGGCCACGCCGTACTCCGCCGTCTCATGCATCTCTCTGGTGCGGATCTGCACTTCAAAGGGGATACCGTTCTTGTTCATAAGGGTGGTATGCAAAGAACGGTACATGTTGGGCTTAGGCATGGCGATATAATCTTTAAACCGCCCGGGCAAAGGCTTCCACTCCGCATGGACTACGCCCAAGGCCGCATAGCAATCGTTCACCGTCTCCACAATCACCCGGATGGCGATTAAGTCGTAAATCTCGCTGATGCTGACATTGTTCCGCTGCATCTTGCGGTAGGTGGAATAAAGATGCTTGGGGCGTCCGGAAAGCTGTGCCTGAATGCCGGCCTTTTCCATAAGCTCCTGCATCCGCTCCATAGCAGAGCCCAGCAGCTTCAGCCGCTCGCTCTGCTGGCGGGAAACCAGATCCTCAATCCGCTCGAACTCTTCGGGCATAAGATAGCGGAAGGACAAATCCTCCAGTTCACTGCGGATGGCGCCCATGCCGAAACGATGGGCAAGGGGCGTATACACTTCCAGGGTTTCTTTTGCTTTCCGTGCCTGTTTTTGCGGGGTGCAGTACTCCAACGTGCGCATGTTGTGCAAGCGGTCGTTGAGCTTAATGATAACCACCCGCACATCGTCGGCAATAGCAAGAAACAGCTTACGAAGGTTCTCGCTCTGCTCCTGCTTTTTTGTGATATACTCCTGCCGTCCGGAACGGGTCAGCTTGGTAACGCCGTCCACCAGCTTGGCCACTTCGTGTCCGAATCGGTCTTCGACCTCCGCAAGAGAAATATTGTCTCCGTCCTCTACCGTGTCATGGAGAAGCCCCGCTATCACCGTAGCCTCGTCCATACCCATGTCCAGCAGATACCCTGCTACGGCAATGGGATGGATGATGTAAGGCTGGCCGCTCTCCCGTTTCTGCCCCTCATGGACATGCTCCGCAAAGGCCAAGGCATCCGCCATGGTCTTGCCGGCCTGGGGGCCGAAATTTTCTTCAGAACGCTGCAGGAGCTCTTCTCTCGTCATTTTGTAACCAAATAAGAATCAACGGAAATTTCCCGCTGATTCTTATTGAATCCTTTCCTAAATTAGTAGACCAGAATGGTATCTACCGGGTAGTCCTTCAAAGTTTCACGTCCCTTGAGGTCTTCCAGCTCGATGGCGAAGCAGCAGGCCGCTACCGTGCCGCCGGCCTTCTCCACCAGCTTGGCGCAGGCCAGTGCCGTGCCGCCGGTTGCCAGCAGATCGTCGATGATGGCTACCCGCTGACCGGGCTTAACGGCATCAATGTGCATCTGCAGTTCATCGGTGCCATACTCCAGACCATACTGATAGGAGATGGTCTCATAAGGCAGTTTACCGGGCTTTCTGGCCATAACCAGCCCTGCATGGATGGCATACGCCGTAGCGGCGCCAAAGACGAAGCCCCGTGCCTCGGGCCCGATTACGACGTCGATGTCCTTGTCCTGCAGATAGTCTGCCATATGCCGAATCAGGGCTTCGAAGCCGTCCTTATCGCCGATTGCAGGACTGATATCCCGGAACAGAATGCCTTCCTTGGGAAAATCGGGAATGTTGCGTACCATGTCTTTGAGTTCCATAGCGACGTTCTTTGCTTTCGCCTAAGCGAAAGCCTCCTTTCTTTATGGGTGCGCCTTGCCGAAAGAGGCATCGGCAAACGCCCTGTATAGTAAACTTTCGTCAATGCGGCGGCGGGGACAGTTTTCCCTGTACGCCAGTCCCTGCTCCGTAAGCGTAAAAAAGCCGAGTTCCACAAAAATCAGCGCTGCCGCCTTTTCTTCCTGTGTGCCGAGGGTCAGCATGGGAGCTTTTTCCCAGCCGTTTTTCAACAACAGATAGAGCCTTCGCAACCGCTCCTCCGAAAAGAATACGTTCCCCAGACACTCTGCCGCTCTTTTTGCTTCCGGCAAGGACTTTGACATGTTATTATACCGCAATCCTTCCAAAAAGTCACCTACTATTTTAGGTATTTTTTCATCTTTTCCCCAAACACCCGCTCTTTTTAATGCTACGCAGTAAAGCTGACAGTTTTCATAGCCGTTGTAGCGGTTCACCTGCACCTGCACCAGGGCGTCGGCTCGGGAAATATCCCGCCAGCATGCATACTGCTCCCCTTGGCCAAAGGCCACCATGCGGATGCTTTTCTCCTTGTCATACAGGCGGGCAGAGAGATGCTTCCCCTCTTTTCCGAGAAAGCTCACAGACAGTAGCTGCCCTTGGGGAATGCGGAACACAGGGGTTTCGTTGCCCGGGCCAAAGGGCGCCAGCTTTTCCAGCTCCTTGGCCAATTCCACGGTGCAATCATCCACTCCCAGCACATCCTCATAGACCGCTCTGGGTGGCGGCGCTCCCTGAGGAAACAGGGAGTAAAACACTTCCTTCAGCCTTGCTTTAAATCTTGGCAAGACTCCTTCCTCCAAGGTCAATCCTGCCGCTCCTGCATGGCCGCCGTAGCGCAGGAAGCAGTCCTTACAGGCCGTCAGCAAAGCAAAGAGGTCTATTCCCTCTATGCTCCGTCCCGACCCCGTATATCCTTCGGGGGAGCGGCTGAGAAGAATAACAGGCTTCCCCGTTTTCTCCAAAAGGCGGGAAGCTACAATGCCCACTACGCCCAAGTTCCAGTCTTCTCCCGCCAGCAACAGCACGGGGCTCTCCCCTTCCTGCTCTAATTGAGGCAGACAGGCGTTGTAAATGCGCTGTTCCTCACTGCGCCGCTCCGAGTTCAGCTTTTCCAGCTCCAGCGCCAAGGCATCGCACTCTTTCCTGCTGTCGCTAAGCAAAAGCCTAAGGGCTATAGAGGCTTCCCCCATGCGTCCCGCCGCATTGAGCCGAGGACCGATGACAAAGCCCAGAGTGTACTCCGTCACGGGCTGCTGGATAGCCCCTGCTACCCGCAAAAGAGCCGCAAAGCCGGGCTGCTCCTTCACCAGCTTCATGCCCCGGTACAAAATGCCCCGGTTCTCTCGAGTCACATCCACAATGTCCGCCGCCGTTGCCGCCGCCGCCATGGGCAGCAAATCTTCCTGATCTCCGCCCAGCAACGCCCGAACCAGCAGGTAGGACACCCCCGCTCCGCAAAGGTCGTTGACCCGCTCCCGATAGCCGTCTCTGGAGACGCATACCACGGAAGCGCACTGAGGCAAATCTCCCTGCAGACGATGGTGATCCGTTACCACCACTTCCATGCCGAGACTTCTAGCGAAGGCAATCTCATCAAAGGCGGCGATGCCGTTGTCCACGGTAACAATAAGATCTACCCCTTTATTGCGGAGGGTTTCCACAGCATTTTTGTTCATGCCGTAGCCCTCCTTATGGCGGGAAGGGATGTACCAGCTTACGCGGGCGCCGGCCTTTTGCAGGCCTCGGGTTAAAATGGCCGTAGCGCAAACGCCGTCGGCGTCATAGTCTCCATAAACACAGATATGCTTTCCCGCCTCCGCATAGGCACGTATAACCGCCACAGCCTTATCCATATCCGTAAGGCCGTAGGAATCGGGCAGGGGGATTTCGCCGGGGCTTAAAAAGTCTCGGGCTTTTTCAATGGTGTCCATGCCCCGCCGCAGTAAGGCTCTGGCCATAGAGCGGGAGCAGGGCAATCCTGCCATGAGCGTCCCCTCCTTTTGCGGGGACTCCATGCAGGGACGGTTAAGCACAAATTCCATAAAGACTCCGATAAAA
>CAYUHW010000121.1:0-5448 GCA_964444605.1 uncultured Christensenella sp.
GCCGCAGAATGGTCTTATATAAGGAAGGTTCGTCCACCTGAAAGGAGATCATGGGGCGGGTGACGGCGTGCTCGGACAGGCGGATGGAGAGCATGGCGCTCTGGCCGCTGACCAAAAAACCCCCTACTTTGTCGGCCATGGCGTCGTAGACCTGGGCGATGTGGGAAAAGTCGTCATAAGCGGCGATGAGGGTGCTGTCCTCCAGCCCCAGCCGCTTAATGGACTCCTTGGTGGGGGTGTACAGATAATGGCTGGTTATCAGCCCGATTTTTTCGCTCATAAGAATTCCCCTTTTTCGCAATACAGCCATTATAGCAGAGGCCGCAGGGGGATACAATACTCTCTTCCGAAAATATAAACGGATGACCGAAAATGGGCAGGGGCGGCGGGTTCACAAAGCGAACCCTTGCTTGCATGGGGGAGCGGAACGCTCCCCCCATGCAAGCAAGAGAAGGGCTTCGCCCTTCCGCCGCCCCCAAAAAACTCCTTCCTGCTTTTTTCTTGCCATATACAGGGCAGGCGTGTATAATAAAGGCGAAAAGTTAAACGAGACTAACCTCTCGGAAGGGGAAAATATATGACACTGAATGAACTCAAGCCCGGACAATGCGCCCGCATTCTGTCTGTGGGGGGAGAAGGGGCTTTGCGGCAGCATTTTCTGGACATGGGGGTGCTGCCCGGGGCAGAGGTCACCTTGGTAAAGCTGGCGCCCATGGGGGATCCCATGGAGCTGCGCATTCACAGCTATGAGCTGACGCTGCGCCTGAGCGACGGGGAGAAGATTGAAATTGAGCCCATCCCCGCCCTGACCACGGGGCAGAAGCGGGAGCGGGTGACCCTCTTGTCCATGGCCCATCCCGGCCTGGGGGAAGAGGGAAAGTTCCACGACAAGGACACCGCCACCCCCCTGCCCAAGGGAGAGAAGCTGACCTTTGCCTTGGTGGGCAACCAGAACTGCGGCAAAACCACCCTCTTTAATCAGCTTACCGGCTCCAACCAGCACGTGGGGAACTTCCCCGGGGTCACCGTGGACAGAAAGAGCGGCGCCATTAAGGGACAGCCCGGCACGGAGGTTACGGATTTGCCCGGCATTTACTCCCTGTCCCCCTACTCCGCCGAGGAGATTGTCACCCGCGCCTTTATTTTGGAGGAGAAGCCAAGCTGTATCATCAACATTGCCGACGCCACCAATCTGGAACGGAATCTGTACTTGACCATGCAGCTTCTGGAACTGAACGTGCCCATGGTGCTGGCTCTCAATATGATGGACGAACTGCGGGGCAACGGCGGCTCCGTGGACATCAATGCCATGGAGGCGCTGCTGGGCATTCCCGTGGTGCCCATTTCCGCCGCCAAGAATCAGGGGGTGGAGGAGCTGGTGCGCCACGCCGTGCATATCGCCCGGTATCAGGAAAAGCCCGTGCCTGCGGATTACTGCAGTGCCCAGGATCACAGCGGCGCCGTCCACCGCTGCCTCCACGGCATCATGCATCTGATTGAGGATCACGCCCAGGAGGCGGGCGTCCCCCAGCGCTTTGCCGCAGGGAAGCTGGCGGAGGGGGACGCTCTGGTGCAGAAGGCCCTGCGCTTGACGGACAACGAGGAGGACATGCTGGAGCATATTCTCGCCCAAATGGAGCAGGAGCGGGGCATGGACAGAAAGGCCGCCATGGCGGACATGCGCTTTGCCTTCATCGGCAATCTGGTGGATAAAACCGTGGTGCAGCCCCACGAAAGCCGGGAGCACAGCCGCTCCGCCCGTATCGATAGCATCCTCACCGGCAAATATACCGCCATTCCCGCCTTTATCCTCATTATGGGGCTGGTCTTTTTCCTGACCTTCAACGTCATCGGCGCCTTCTTCCAGAACCTGCTGGAGCAGGGCATCGACGCCTTCATCGGCTGGGCGGACGGCCTGCTGACCCTTTGGGAGGTAAATCCCACCCTCCATTCCCTGCTCATAGACGGGGTGTGCACGGGGGTAGGCAGCGTGCTGAGCTTTTTGCCTATTATCGTGGTGCTGTTCTTCTTCCTCTCCCTGCTGGAGGATACGGGGTACATGGCCCGCATTGCCTTTGTGACGGACAAGCTTCTCAGGCGCATCGGCCTGTCGGGGCGGAGCATCGTGCCTATGCTCATCGGCTTTGGGTGCACCGTCCCCGGGGTCATGGCCAGCCGCACCCTGCCCAGCGAGCGGGACAGAAAGATGACCATCCTTTTGACTCCATTTATGAGCTGTACGGCCAAGCTCCCCATTTACGGCTTCTTTACCCACCTCTTTTTCCCCAAATACTCCGGGCTCATTATGATTGGGCTCTATGTGCTGGGGATTCTGGTGGGGATTCTGGTAGCTTATGTTTCCAAAAGCACTGTCTTTAAGGGCAACGCCGTGCCCTTCGTTATGGAACTGCCCAACTACCGCTTGCCGGGGCTGAAAAACGTGGCCCTTTTGCTGTGGGACAAGGCCAAGGACTTTTTGCACCGTGCCTTTACGGTCATCTTCCTTGCCTCCATGGTCATTTGGTTCCTGCAGAACTTCAACCTCCGCATGGATTTGGTGAAAGACTCCCAGAACAGCATTCTGGCGCTGGCCGCCGGGTGGCTGGCCCCTCTGTTTCAGCCCATGGGCTTTGGGGATTGGAGAATCTGCACCGCCCTTATCGCCGGCTTTATGGCCAAGGAGAGCGTGGTGTCCACCCTTAACGTCCTCTTTGCCGACAGCGCCGCCCTGCTGGGGCTTTTGTCCCCCGCCACCGCAGGGGCCCTGCTGGTGTTCTGCCTCCTCTATACCCCCTGCGTGGCGGCCATTGCCTCCATCCGCCGGGAGCTGGGGGGACGCTGGGCGGCGGCTACCGTCCTGTTCCAGTGCGCCGTGGCCTGGGTCTTTTCCCTGCTGACCTTCGGTTTGCTCACCTTGCTGGGGGTGTAAAAGGATGAACCTTGCTTCCGTTCTTTTGCTCTTGGGGCTTCTGGCCCTGACCGTGCTGGCCATCCGTGCCAATCTGAATCCAAAGCAAAAGCCCTCCTGCCACCAATGCGACGGGGACTGCTCTCGGTGTAAAAAATCATAAAATGTGCCTCTGCCCGCAAAACAGCGGGCAGAATTTAAATGAAGAAGAGAGAGCTTTTTCCTTATCCTCTCAGAGTTGCTCACTGTGTTCGCAACCCGGCCCTCCTTAGACATCAAGGGGCGCACAGCGTCCCAACCGCAACCTGCCTGAAAGGCAGATTTCACCCGTCGAAGACGGATTTCACTGCCGAAGGCACAGGGGCGGAAGTATAAACAATGTCGGAAAAGAGTGGACAGGGACAGGAAGTGTGATACAATATAATAAAGGAAAAAAGAGAAAGAGAGGGGGTGTTTCCGTGAAGGATGGAAGCCCTGTGCATATAAAAAATGTGAAAAGAGAGGCCTTCTGGGCGCAGATTCTCCGGGGCTTTCTCATTGGGGCGGCGGGGATGCTCCCCGGGGTCAGCGGCGGCGTGCTGGCGGTAGCCATGGGGGTATACAGCCCCATCATCCATGCGGCCAACTCTCTGCTGACCCATTTTAAACGTTCCCTTTTGTACCTGATGCCCTTGGGCATCGGCGGAGCGGCGGGGCTTTTGAGTACGGGCTTTGCGGTGGAATGGCTTTTGGAGCGGCACCGCATTGCCGTCATGTGGGGGCTCATCGGCATGGTGCTGGGGGGACTGCCCTCCCTGGTGCGGGAGGCCAACGGCCGGGGGTTCAAAAAGCGGTATCTGCTGGCACTGCTGGCAGGGGGCTTGCTCATCGGGGGCACGGTGTTTTTACAGCATCACCTCAGCGGCGGGGCACCTCTCCCCTTTAACGGCTGGACCAGCATGCTCTGCGGCGCCCTTATGGGTCTGGGCACGGTGATTCCCGGGCTGACCACCTCCTTCCTGATGATTCATTTGGGGCTGTACGAGCCCATGCTCAGCGCCTTTACCAACATGCAGATTCCCATGCTCCTTTGCGCCGCCGTGGGGGCTCTGGGGGTCATCGTGCTGTTGCTGAAGGCTATGAAGAGGCTCTTTGACCGCCACTACGGCTATGCTTACTATGCCGCCATGGGGCTGCTGTTGGTCAGCGTGGGCATTATTTTCCCGGGCTTTGACAAGGGCTGGGGGCTGCTGCTGGACATGGCCGTCTTTGGGGTGTGCTTTGGGGGCACGGTGCTTCTCTGCCGCCTTCCCGGAGAGGGGAGTTTGGAGGTGCAAAAGACGGCGCAGGAAGAAAAGCTGGCGGCGTGAATAAAGTGAAAGGGAGATACCACGGTATCTCCCTTTTTAGCTGCCCGTGACGTTGGCCTTGTCAGGGCGTATGGAGGGGGCGTATGCGCCAGTAGCGGGAGCCGTCGGCGTCCCGTCCCAAAAGACCCTCGGCAATCATGTCTCGGCGGAGGGTGCAGAAATCGTCGTAGAAGTCCGCAATGCGCAGGTTCACCTCCCGCTCCGTATAGGTGCAGTCAAAGTCAAAGGCCTGCACAATCTCCTCCAGCACAATGCGCTCCTTTTTTCGCTGGGTGGGAATGGCCTTCAGCTTGCCGTACTCAAAGAAGGCGTTGAGCACCTTCTGGCGGTAGGCGGCGTCCCGCTGGGCCTGCAGTTCCGCTTCATCGGACTTCTCCTGCAGAATGTCCAGCAGGCGGGCTTCAAATACCTCCCGATTCAGGGAGAACATGACGTAGTACTGGCTCTTGTAGGAGGTGACGGCGCCGGCCTCCTGGAGCTTTTTCAGGTGGAAGGACACGGTGGCGGCGCTAAGGCCCAGCCGCTGGGCAAGGCGCTCCCCGTACATGTCCTCTGCGGCCAGAGATTTGAGAATCTGCAGGCGGGACTTATCTGACAGGCACTTAAAAAGTTGGATGGCTTCCGATTCCGTCATGCTCATGCCTCCCAAATTCCCGCAAAGGTCTGCTGAATCTCGCTGAGAGCCTTCAGCTTGATCTCTTCAATGGCCATCTGGGCGGTGTTTCCGTGTTGGCTGGCTTTTTCGTAGGAAGCCTTCCAGCCGGAGGGAATCTGCTGAAGCCGCTGAAGGAAGAAGGCCTTCAGGGCGTCGGGGTCGTCGGGATGGGCTTTCACCCCTGCGGAGAGTACCGTGCGGAAGATGTCGAAGATGTTGGCGCGGATTATCTCAAAGGTTCCTTCGTCTTGGCGGGCGTCCTCCCGTAAGGCCTGCTCCTTTTGGCGGCACAGGGAGATTTGCTCCTCAAAATACCGGTTCAGTTGATCTATTTTCTGTTTCATAAGGTATACACTCCTTTTTCACTACTTTGCAGGGCGGCTTTCACTGCAAGAAGGATTATACAATAGTAAAACCAAAAGCGCAATACCTTTTTGATAAATATCGAAATAAATTTTTGGGAGCGGGGAGGGGGTGGGCAGGAGAGTACCGTGCGGAAGATGTCGAAGATGTTGGCGCGGATTATCTCAAAGGTT
>CAYUHW010000122.1:0-5442 GCA_964444605.1 uncultured Christensenella sp.
ACCTTCAGCTCCACCTCGCTTTTGTGGGTAGGCGCATAGATGCGGGTAGAGGGGGCATGGTTCCCCCGCTTCTCCGTATCGAAGGATACTTCCATTCTATGTCTCTCCTTTCTCTGATAAGCGCAGGTTTTGTGCTACAGTTTTTCTTCCGCTCTGAGCTTGCAGCACTGGGAGCGGGTGTTCTCTTTCTGCTCCTCTTGGGAAGCGGTCAGGGGCTTTTTCGTCAAAATTCTCCCCGTAGGTACCCGTCCGCAGGTGCAGATGGGCGCCTTGGGCGAGCAGATGCAGGGCTTTTCAAAGGAGCGGAACAGGTTCTTGACGATTCTGTCCTCCAGGGAGTGGAAGGTCAGCACCACCAGCCGGCCCCCGGGGGCAAGCAAATCGTGGGCGTCCTGCAGGGCCTTCTCCAGCCCCCGCAGCTCCCCGTTGACCTCTATGCGGATGGCCTGAAAGCACCGTCTTGCCGGGTGCTGGCTCTCCTTGTTGCGCACCTTGGCGGGGATGGCGTACTTGATAATCTCCGCCAGCTCCGTGGTGGTCTCAATGGGCTTTGTCTCCCGCTCCCGCAGAATGCGTCCTGCAATGGGCCCCGAAAACTTTTCCTCCCCGTACTCCCAGAAAATCCTGCGCAGATCCTCATAGGAGTAGGTGTTCACCACCTCGTAGGCCGATAAGGGGGCGGTTCTGTCCATGCGCATGTCCAAGGGTGCTTCCAGCTTGTAGGAAAAGCCTCTGGCCGGGTTATCCAGCTGGTAGGAGCTGACCCCCAGATCCAGCAGAATCCCGTCCGCCTGCACCACCCCTTGGGACAAAAGCAGGCTCTTCATATGAAAGAAGTTCCCGTGCACCGCCGTAAATTTCTCTTTGAAGGGGGCAAGGCGGCAGGAAGCGGCGGCAATGGCCTCCTCGTCCCGGTCAATGCCGTACAGATGCCCGTTCTCCGGCAGCAGGGACAAAACCCGCTCAGAGTGCCCGCCGCCCCCCAAGGTGCCGTCCACAAAGACGCCCCCTCGGGAAGGCTCCAGCAGGGAGAGCACTTCCTCTACCATAATGGGGGCATGATAAAAAGGTACCGCCTGTTCCATGGCAAAAGCCTCCTCTCCCTCTTAACGTACATGGATAGATACTGTATTATACCTCAAACAGTTCCGCTTGTCACCCCGATAAATGTGTACAAAAAACAACTTTTTCACCAATTCCATAAAATACCCCCTTTGTTGGGGGCGCAAAGGGGATCTTTCTCCCCCATTTCCATGGGGTTTCCAAATAAAACGGCCGCTTTCCATACAAGCGGACGGCCTCGCCGCCTTTAGTAAACGGAACGGCAGCGGGATAAAAAAGAAGCCCTGAAAGAGCTCTTGAAAACGGTGGCTGAGAACATTGACTCCGTGGAAAAGATAACGATTGTTCTCACACCGAGAAAAACTCTCCAGGGCACCGGCACTGAGTAAACCGGTAAGGCGGGAGCAAAAACACCCCCCTTCCTTAAAAAAAATAGCAGATTTTGAGAATAAAAGCAAGCAGAAATCATCACGTTGGAAACACAAAAAATGACCTTTCGAAGGCGCAGGAAGGCTTACGGGATTCCCGGCAGGAGATATGGGAAATTGCTGTGCGGTTTGTTCTTTTGTTCCGCAGGCAAAGCACCCCGCCCCTTCCATGCTTTCGCCAAAATTTCACAAAAACCTTGTTAACAATTTGTTTAAAAATGCTTGTGCTTTTTTCGTTGACATGATACAATAACCATTGTCTAACTGCGCTTTGTGGTCTGTTTACCGACCCCGCAGGAAAGGGAGGCTAATTTTGCGGATTATTGCAGGCACCTGCCGGGGCAGGAGCTTTGAGGCGCCGGAGGGGCTTACCACCCGTCCCACTCTGGACAGGGTGAAGGAGGCCGTCTTCGGCAGCATCCAGTTTGATGTGCCGGGGGCTGTTATGCTGGATCTTTTCACCGGCTCCGGGAACATGGGGCTGGAAGCCGCTTCCAGAGGCGCCAAGCGGGTTATCTGCGTGGACATGGATCCCCGCTGCGCCGCTCTGGTGGAAAAAAACGCCCGCAAGCTGGGCCTTATGCCCCCTGTGGAGGTTTTGTGCATGGACTACGGCGCCGCCCTGACCCGTCTGAAAAGTCAGGGGGTGCAGGCGGATCTTGTGTATCTGGATGCTCCCTACGCCTCGGGGCTGTCCCTTTTGGCGGCGGAGCGGATTTTTCGGGAGGGACTGGTTTCCCCCGAGGGACGGGTGTTCGTGGAGCACGAGCAAAAGTGTCCCCCTGCCCCCGTAAAAGGGGTTTTCCGAATAAAGCGAACCCGCAAATACGGCACCTGCGGCGTCAGCGAGCTTGCGTTTGAAGAGGAGCAGTCATGAAAATCGGCGTGTATCCCGGCAGTTTCGATCCCTTCACCATCGGCCATCTGGACGTGCTGAAAAGCGCTTCCCAGATCTTTGATCAGGTGTATGTGGCGGTGCTGCAAAATACCAGCAAAACCAACAGCTTTACCGTGGAGGAGCGTTTGGAGATGCTCCAAAAGGTCATCGAGCAGGAAGGGTTTGAAAACGTCCGCTGCGGCGCCTTCCGCGGACTGCTGGTAGATTATGTCCGTTCCGTAGGGGCAGACTTTATCGTAAGAGGTCTGCGGGCTACGTCGGATTTTGAGTACGAGTTTCAGATTGATGCCGTCAACAGCCACCTGGCCCCCGGCATTCGAACGATTTATGTGATGGCCAGTCCCGCCCACTCCTTCCTCTCCTCCAGCAATGTCAAGGAGATTGCCCATTGGGGCGGAAGCATTCAGGGGCTGGTGCCTCAGTGCAACGAAGAGAAAATACTTGAAAGGTTGGCAAAAAAATGAGCAACGTCCAAACCATGAAGATTTACAGCATTATCGCCCGCATCGAGCAGGTGTTGGAGGAAAGCCCCCGCTCCAAGCTGGGCGGCGGCGGAAAGCACTTGGTGGATATCGCCGAGCTCAATGACCTGTTGGGAGATCTGAGAACCACCATCCCCGAGGATATGCGCCGTGCAGGGGGCATCATCGCCCAGGAGCGGGCCATTTTGGAAGACGCCAAGGAGCAGGCGGAGGAAATGATTGCCCAGGCCAAGGAGGAAGCGGAGGCTCTTGCAAATCAGGCTCAGGATGCCGCCGAGAAGGTATACAACCAGTCCGTGTCCGAGTATGAGGCCCTGGTGGCTCAGGAATCCGTATATCAGGAGGCCGTCCGCCGTGCGGAAGTCATTCAGAACGAGGCCGTAGAAAATGCCGAAGCCATTTCCATGGGCGCCCGCCAGTATGCCGACGATATTCTGGCCGATGTCCAGCGGTATCTCAACGGCTATATGAAGATGATCAACGGCAACCGGGAGGAGCTCAATGCCCAGCCCCTGCCCGAGAGCAAGCCTCGGAACATCTCTCAGGAGCTGGAGGAAGAGCGGGCCCGCCAGATTGAAAGCGAGAAGACCGCCCGTGCCGCCGCCATTGAGGAAGCCCTGCCCAAGCCCGAGCCCAAGAAGGAAGCCAAGCCCACCGTGCGCCTTGTGGAGCGTCCTGCAGTCAGCGATGAGGATGAAGAGGAAGAGAAGGAAGCCCCCCGCTCCCGCCGTAAGCCTGCCCAAAAAGCCGAGGAGCCCAAGAAGAAGGGCTGGTTCAAGCGGATGCTGGAAGGCGACGACGATGAGGACGATGACGACGATTGGGACGACGAGGACGACTGGGAAGAGGAAGAACCTAAGCCCAAGAAAAAGCGTCATAGGCTCTTTGAAATCGTGGAAGAGAACGACAACTAACCCCACCCAAAACCAAAAGCCCCGAAGGGGGCTTTTTTATTTTGTGAGCGCCGCCTTTGTTTTTTGGCGGCAAAAGGGCGTTTTTTGGGGATTTGGTTTTGGAGGGGGGATTCCCTTTCTTCTTATTTATAGTTTACAAGCGGGGGATTTTGTGGTACAATAGAGCTAAATTGAGGAGGTTTGGTCCCTTGCGCATAACGGGTCTGAAACTGCATAATTTCCGCAATTACGGTAGTCTGGAGCTGTCTCCCGAACCGGGGATCAACGTGCTGACGGGGCTCAACGGAGCGGGAAAGACCAACGTGCTGGAGGCGCTGTTTTTGTGCGCTCTCAACCGCAGCCACCGCACCTCCCGGGACGGGGAGCTCATCCGTCTGGGGGAGCGGGAAGGCATGGTGCTGACGGCGCTGGATACCCGGGGAGGCAGCCGCACCATCCGCTGTGAGCTGTACGCCGGGGAGCGGAAAAAGCTGTTTTTGGACGGCAGTCCCCTTCAGCGTTCGGGAGAGCTTATGGGGTGCCTCAACGTGGTCATGTTCTCCCCCGAGGATCTGACCCTGGTCAAGGGTGGGCCGGCGGAGCGGCGGCGGTTTTTGGATATGGAACTCAGCCAGCTTAAGCCCGCCTACTACTACACCCTCCAGCAGTACAACGTAGCGCTGAAACAGCGGAACAACCTGCTCAAGGAGCCGGACTGCCTGCAAAACGAGATGCTGGAATTGTGGGACGAACAGTTGAGCAAGCTGGGGGCCCGCCTCATGGCAGACAGAGCCCAGTTCTGCAAAGCCCTTTCCCGGGAAGCGGGAAGCCTTCACGACCACATGAGCGGCGGGAAGGAGACCCTGGAGGTAGCCTATGACCCGGACGTCCGCTGTACGGACGAAAGCCTTTTGCGGGAAGCCATTGCAGAGGCTTTGGTGGGGAGTCTGGAGAAGGACGTGTACCGAGGCTTTACGGGGGCAGGCCCCCATCGGGACGATTTGGCTTTAAAGCTCAACGATTTGGACGTGCGCACCTTTGGCTCCCAGGGGCAGCAGCGGACGGCGGCTTTGAGCTTGAAGCTGTCGGAAATCGCCTTGATCCGCAGCATTCGGGGGGAGAGCCCCGTGTTGCTGCTGGACGATGTATTTTCCGAGCTGGACGGCAGGCGGCAAAAGCTCCTGCTGGGAGCGGTGGAAGGCTGTCAATGCTTCATCACCTGTACGGGGCTGGAGGAATTGGGCGAGCTGGGGGATATGCCTTTGCAGGTATATGCCGTCAGCGGCGGCGGCCTTACGGAAGTATAAAGACAAAGGCAGCGCTCACAAACAACGAAAAAGTATTAGTTTTACGAAAGAGGAAACATGGAAGACATTCGCAACGAAGTGACCGGAAGCTATGATGCTTCCCAAATCCAGGTGCTGGAGGGGCTGGAGGCCGTGCGCCGCCGTCCCGGCATGTACATCGGGTCTACGGACGCCCGGGGTCTGCACCATCTGGTAACGGAGCTGGTGGACAACAGCATCGACGAAGCCCTGGCGGGGTTCTGCGATCATATTGAAATCACCATCCACCCGGACAACTCCGTCACCGTCAAGGACAACGGCCGAGGCATTCCCGTAGGCTACCACGAGAAGACGGGCAAGGACGCTCTGGAAGTGGCTTTGACCATTCTGCAT
>CAYUHW010000123.1:0-5417 GCA_964444605.1 uncultured Christensenella sp.
CCCAGGATCATCTGGACTATCACAAGACCTTTGAAAACTATCGGGCGGCCAAAAAAATGCTCTTTGACCAGTGCGCTTTGGCCATTGTCAACGGGGACGATGAAGCCGCCTCCTACATGGGAGAGGGGCTGTCCGTTCCCCTTTGGAGCATGGGCATCCACCATCCCGGAGAGTTTTATGCCCGGGGCATTGAGATTACCCCGCAGGGAGCCTCCTTTCATCTGTTCACCCCTCAGGGGAACGGGCGGATTTCCCTGCATATTTCGGGACTTTTCTCCGTATACAACGCCATGGGCACCGCCGCCTTGTGCATGGCCGCAGGCTTAAGCCTGGGGCATATCATCAAGGGCTTGGAGAAGCTGCGGGGAGTGGCCGGCCGCCTGGAGAGCGTGGACACGGGGGATAAGCCCTTCAGCGTGTATGTGGACTATGCCCACACCCCCGACGCTTTGCAGAACGTGCTGGAGACTGCCCGGGGCTTTACCAAAGGGAAGCTGATCTGTGTCTTCGGCTGCGGCGGAGATCGGGATCACGGCAAGCGCCCCATTATGGGGGAGATTGGGGGACGGTACAGCGATAGGGTGATTCTCACCAGCGACAACCCCCGCTCCGAGGATCCCATGGATATTTTGAAGGCCGTGGAAGAGGGGGTCAAGCGCACCGCCGCTTCCTATACCGTGGTGGAAAATCGGCGGGCGGCCATTCAAAGGGCTTTGGAAGAAGCCCGTCAGGGGGACGTGGTGGTCATTGCCGGCAAGGGACACGAAAACTATCAGGAGATTCAGGGCGTCCGCCATCATTTTGACGATAAGGAGACCGTGCTCTCCCTTATAAAGGAGGCATAAGCCGTGGGCGGCATTCGGGACATGGTGCTGGCCGCTGCCGTTGGCTTTCTGGGAGCGGCTCTGGGGGGGCTGTTTCTTCTGCCGTTGCTGAGGAGCCTTCGCTTTGGGCAGGGGGAGGAGGATCTTTCCCGGGGAAAGCCCAAGGGATTGGAGGAGGCGCCGCCGGCGGGGGGAGGAATTCTGCTGCTGTGCGCCATGGTGGTGGGGGTGCTTCTTTGCGGAGGCGAGGGCATGGGCGCTTCTTTGCCCTGTCTGCTCTTTGCCTTGGCCTTCGGTTCCGTGGGCTTTTTGGATGAGGGACTGCGGATTTATAAAAAGAAGAAGGAGCAGGGACTGCTTCCCTGGCAAAAGGGCATGCTGGAGCTGGCTTTAAGCATAGGCGCCGCCCTTTGGCTGTATTTCAACAAGGGCAGCGTCATCTGCCTGCCCTTCTCGGGAAGAGCTTGGGACATGGGCTTTTTCTTCCTGCCCTTTGCGGTATTGATTCTGCTGGGGACGGTGAAGGGGGCCTGCTCCATGGAAGGGCCTCAGGGACTGCTGTGTCCCATGGGGTGCATGCAGTTTTTGACCTGCGGTCTGCTCTTCGGGCTTATGACGGCGGGAACGGAGCTTACGGAATGGGGGCCGGACACGGCCAACCTCAACGGCATGGCCGCCTTTTGCGGGGCGGCGGCAGGAGGCTGTCTGGGCTTTCTGCTCTTCAACTGCCCCCCCGCCAAGGGGCGCATGGGGGAAGCGGGGGCACTGGCATTGGGAAGCGCCTTGGCTATGGGCGCACTGGTCTCGGGGCAGGGGCTGCTGCTCCTTCTCATGGGCATAGGCTACGTACTCTCCCTTTTGTCCATGCTGGTGCAGTGGATTTACGGGAAAAAACATAAGGGAAAGGCCTTCTTTAAGGCCATACCCTTCCACCGCCACCTCCTTGCCTGCGGGGTGCCGGAGGGACGGCTGATTTCTCTCTACGGGATACTCACGGCGGCGGCCTGCATCTTCTCGCTGCTGACGTACCTGCTGTAAGGCAGAGGATAAAACACTATAAGATAGTAAGGAAGAAGGCAATAGACTATGAACACACAGAAAACCGCCCTGATCGTGGGCATGGCCAAGAGCGGCATCGCCGCCGCACGGCTATTGTATGAGGAAGGGTACAGGGTCATCATCAACGATATGAAGCCCGAGATCAAGGGGCTCTTCGATGCCCTCTCCGGCATGGCCTACGAGGTGCGGCTGGGGGACGACCCCATGGATCTGCTGGACGGGGTGGAGTTGGTGGTCATCAGCCCCATTATCCCCATGACCAAGCCCTTTGTGGTGGAGGCCCGCAGACGGGGCATTGAGGTCATCTCCGAGATCGAGCTGGGCTACCGCTATTCTCAGGCGGAGTTCGTGTGCATCACCGGCACCAACGGAAAGACCACCTGCACCTCTTTGACGGGAGAAATCTTCAAGGCCGCCGGGAAGCACACCTTTGTGCTGGGGAACATCGGCGTGGCCATTTCCGCCCACGCCCTGGATACCAAGCCCGGAGACGTGGTGGTGGCGGAGACCGCCGCTTTGCAGTTGGAGGGGAACGTAACCTTCCACGCCAAGGCCGCCGGTGTGTGCAACATTACCCCCGATCATCTGGATCACTTCGGCACCATGGAAAACTACATTGCCGCCAAGGCCAAGGTGCTGGACAACCAGACCGCCGATGACGCCGCCGTGCTCAACTATGACGATCCCATTGTGCGGGACTTTGCCAAGCTGACCCCTGCCCGGGTGTACTACTTCTCCAGAAAGAGCGAGGTGGAGCGGGGCATGTTCCTGCGGGGCAGCAAGCTCATCTTCCGTGAGGACGGGCAGGAGAAGGAGCTCATGGACAGAAGCGAGATCTTCATCCCCGGCAACCACAATCTGGAAAACGCCATGCTCTGCGCCCTGCTGGCCATCTCTCAGGGGATTCCCTTTGAAGTCATCGCCGAGACCCTGCGCACCTTCCGGGGGGTGGAGCACCGCATTGAGTACGTCTGCGAGCGCAAGGGCGTAGTGTATATCAACGACAGCAAGGGCACTAACCCCGACTCCACCATCAAGGCCGTGGAAGCCATGACCCGCCCCACGGTGCTGCTGCTGGGGGGCTTTGACAAGCACAACGAGTTTGACGGGGTCTTTGCCGTGTGCCCGGGGAAGGTGAAGGCCTTTGTGGTGCTGGGCGCCACCGGGGAAAAGATTTTGACTGCCGCCGAGAAGGCGGACATGAAGGAGCTGTGCCACTGCGCCGATACCTTCCGGCAGGCGGTGGATATGGCCAGAGACTTAGCCGAGGAGGGCGACGCCGTACTGCTGTCCCCTGCCTGCGCAAGCTGGGATATGTTTGACAACTACGAACAGCGGGGACGGGTCTTTAAGGACATCGTCAGCCGGTACGAGTAAAGATAGGAGTCATGGAGAACAAAGAGAAAAAGAAAAACAGAACGACGGTCTCCAAGCAGACGGGGTCCTTGGACTTTTCCATTCTGCTGGTGGTGACGGTGCTGTGCGCTTTCGGGCTGGTCATGGTGTATTCCTCCAGCTACTATTACGCCCTGCACACCAGAGGCTGCAACTATGACGGCTACTTCTATTTAAAGAGGCAGCTGATCTACATGGCGCTGGCCTATCCCATGATGCTCATCCTCTCCAAGGTGAACTTCCGCTATATCCAGAGCATGGGCGGCGCCGCTTTGCTGGTGTCTCTTGCCCTGCTGGTGGCGGTGCTTCTTTTCGGCGAGGAGAAAAACGGCGGCAAGCGCTGGCTGGAGCTGGCGGGCGTGTCCGTTCAGCCTTCGGAGGTAGCCAAGTTCGGTCTCATCTTCTTTATGTGCGGATACATGGCAAGGCACAAGAACGAGATGCGCTCCTTCCGCAAGGGCCTTGTTCCTATGCTGGCGGCCATCGGCGTGGTTTGTATTCTCATTATGGCCCAGCCCAATATGTCCATGGCCGTTATCGTCGGCGGCATCGGTCTGATTCTTTTGTATCTGGGCGGTATTGACGTAAGGTACTTCTTGGCGCTGGCGGTAGTGGCCGTCATCCTGTTTTTGATTCTGGCCGTGGCGCAGCCCTACCGTCTGGCCCGTATGACCTCCTTCAGAGACCCCTGGCAGGATCCTCAGGGCACGGGCTACCAGCTCATTCAGGCTCTGTACGCCATCGGCTCCGGAGGCTGGTTCGGCAAGGGGCTGGGGAACAGCTACCAGAAGCTGCTGTACATGACCTATGCGGAGTCGGACTTCATCTTTGCCATTCTCTGCGAGGAGTTCGGCGTGGTGGGGGGCATCGTCATCATCCTGCTGTACACCTGGATTGTGTATAGGGGCATGCGCATCAGCCTTATGTGCTCCGACAAGTTCGGAAGTCTGCTGGCGGCGGGTATCTCCATCGTATTCGGCATGCAGGTGTTCATCAACGTGGCCGTTGTGACGGGGCTGGCGCCCACTACGGGGCAGCCGCTGCCCTTTATTTCCGCCGGCGGCACGTCTCTGGTCATCTTTATGAGCGCCATGGGCATTCTGCTCAATATTTCAAGAGAAGTGCAGCCCGTGTAAGAGCGTTCCCGGGTTCTTTGGCATTTGTTCCGCCATTCGTCACTTTTCCCGCCTGCCCCTGCATAAAATGGGATATGCGAGAAGAACGAATGCCCAAGCTGAAGATTGTGGGAGGAAACGTGCTGGCGGGAGAGCTTTCCGTTCACGGTTCCAAAAATGCGGCTCTGCCCATTCTGGCGGCGTCGGTGCTCTTTTGTGAGCCCATAGAGCTGAACAACTGTCCGCCCTTAGCGGATGTGGAGAACATGCTTTTGCTGCTGGAGGATTTGGGCTGCCGCTGTGTCCGCAGGGGAGAAACCGTACAGGTTGACCCTCGGGGACTGGGGAAGACGGCCTTAAATTCGGAGCTTACGGGACGCCTGCGCTCGTCTTTGTTCCTCCTTGGCCCCTTGCTGGGGCGGTTTCGGGAGGCATCGGCGGTATACCCGGGAGGCTGCGACATCGGCAGCCGCCCCATCGATCTGCACCTGCTGGGACTGCGGTTGCTGGGGGGAGAGATGGAGGAGCGGGAAGGCCGCATCTTCTGCCGCACCACGGGGCTGAAGGGAACGGATATTCAGCTGGATTACCCCTCCGTGGGGGCAACGGAGAATTTGATGATGGCCGCCTGCGCCGCTGAGGGCGTGACCCGCATTATCAACGGTGCCTGCGAGCCTGAGATTGGGGCTCTGTGCGAGTTTTTAAACCGGGGGGGCTTCTGCGTGCAGGGAGCCGGCACCCCGGAGATTGTGGTGCGGGGCGGCAGAAGCTGTCACGGCGTCAGCTACCGCCTGCCGGGAGACAGGACTGTGGCCGGAACCTATTTGGCGGCGGCGGCCATTACCGGCGGGGAGGTGTTTCTGCCGGAGCAGGACGGCAGGGAGCTGACGGCGCCCCTGCAAAAACTGCGGGAGAGCGGATGCCTTCTGCGGCAGGAGAAGCGGGGGCTGTACCTGAAGGCGCCCGCCCGCCTGAAGAAATTGAAAAAGCTGGATTAGGTGCTTATTATACAGACCATGGGGTT
>CAYUHW010000124.1:0-5415 GCA_964444605.1 uncultured Christensenella sp.
ACATCATACTTTTCGCCATCCAGAATTTCCACATAGTAGGTAGCGGTATATTTGCTACTGCCGCTCTTGGGGCCCCAGAACTTGGCTCCGCCGACAGGCATTACCTGAATGCTGTTCTGCCAGGTGTTGCTCTTGTCCTTTACATACCAGCTGGAGCTTCCATCGTAGGTAGGCCACTTGGAAAGAATGTTCTGGCCCCACTTGGCGGTAATCTTCAGACTGGTATATTCACGATTGCTGGAACAACTCTGGTTCTCATAGAACTGGACGCTGTACTCCACACGGTCATAGTATACGTTGACCACGGAAGAGCCGTCAGCCGCTACGGTGATGGTATCAGACTTCACGAACTTCCAAAGAGTAGAATCCAGCCCAGCCCCCTGCATGTAGCAGTCGGGGTTGTGGGTGTGTGCTTCCTTACCGCAGGTGTAGCAATCCTTGCCGTGAGTATGCTCCTCGGTGGTGCAGGTCAGGGCGTAGCAACCATTGCCATGTGTATGGGCGCTTTCCTCCTTGCCGCAAGTGGTAGGCGCAATGCTGCCGGAAGCGGTAGAGCCGGTGTAATTGTACCAAGTACCATCAATATAGATAATGGTATAAGCAGAAATCCATATGAAACCATCCGAATGGTAAACTTGACCGTTTTGCGGATTATCCGGTGCACTTGGATGTGAATTGTTCACACTTCCAACCCCGTCATAGCAACCGGTGCCATGGGTATGGATTTCCACGGTGCAGGTCAGTGTATAGCAGCTTCCGCCTACGGCAGAGTGGGTATGCTCGGTTTTATCGCAATTCAGACAAGCATCGGTATGGGTATGGTCTTCCTTATCGCAAACCAGCATCTCGCTTTCGGAGTAAGTGAACTCACGGCCGGGCTTCAGGTTGATGACCTTGGTCTGGTCAGCCAGATAGGAATATCCTTCATCGTCCGCATTCTCGCCCCAGAAGACCACGGTCACCTTGGCGGTGTCCGTTACTTGCCAAATGGCATGATATTCCTTGTTCTCAGCGGGCATGGTGGTGGGGAGTTTTACGGCTTTGCTTTCATCCGTCTCGCCTTTGGTCTCCGCCCAGCCCTTGAAGGTATAACCGGCCTTGGTGGGTTCAGCAACGGTACCAATTTCGGCGCCATAGCGGGCGTAGACGGGCTCGGTGCCGTAACCGCCGTCCATGTCGAAGTTCATGAGGTAGTAGTACCGATCGTAGTAAATCTCGATAACGGTGCTGCCGTCGGCGGCGATGTTGGGACGCTCGTAAACCAAGCTATAGAAGCCCTCGTAGGTCTTGTCAACTTCAGGCACCTGAGATGCGGTCAAGCCCTGCTTGGTCTCAGTTTCCTTAACGGTATACTGGTCATTATCCACATTCTGCTGATAGTGGATGACGGTATAGTCTACGTTGGTGGGCTTATAGACTACGTTGATGGTTACATCCCCGCTGATGGAGGCGTAGTTCAGGGCGATGCCGTCCTTCTGTTCGTCATCGACGTAGGGCAGATAGCCCTGCACGGTGGGGAAGGTAACGGTAGCAGAGAAGGAAGACCCTTCGGCCAGGTTGGCGGTGTAGGGGTCGCTTACAATCTCGTTATTCTCGAAAACGTAATTGATGACGATGTTATAGGTCTTCTTAACATCGCCTTCGACGTCCCGAGCCTTCTTGGGCTCCTCGGTCGCTTCGGCCTTGGGCTCTTCGATAGCGGGAGCCTCCTCATCGCCTTCGGCCAAAGGCATAACGCCCTCATCCTCGGCCTTGGGCTCTTCCTTGGGTTCGGGGGTTACTTCGGGCTCTTCAGCCTTGGGGGCTTCGGCGGGTTCCTCAGGCTCCTGAACTTCGGGAGTGGGCTCGGCGGGAGTTTCGGCCTCGGCCTTGGGGGCTTCGGTCTTGGGGGCTTCCTCAGACTTCTTGGAAGTATCGTGCACCACAACGGAGCCGGGCTTCACCACGGGAGTGGGGGTAGGCTCGGCGTAGGGGAGCACCATGACGGTGGCTTCGCCCAAGGTGACATAGACCACATCGGAATAGATGGGGTCGCCCTCGGCGGGGGTCACTTTGCAGCGGATGCCCACGGTGGAGCCCATGTTGATGAGCATGGCGTAGCTGAGGGTGATTTCGGCTTCGTTTTCGCCGATGATATTGGCCCAGACTTCGCTGCTGACGCCAATCTGCCACTGGAAGCTGCCGGAAACGGAGGACACGGCCTTAACGGCCACCTTCTCGTTCTTGGGGACGATGACGCCCATGTCCTCGTCAATCTTGCTGCCGTCGGCATAAACGACTTCAACCCCGTTCTCTCCGGAGGCGAAGACAGCGGGGGCGGCGATGGTCAAAAGAGTGACCAAGCAAAGCAGGGCTGCGATTAATTTCTTTTTCATGGACTACCTCCTTATGCCGGCCAGCCCAGAGCCGTGAGAGGATCGGTGCCGTTGTTGGCAGTCTGGACTGCCTGGGCGACGATCTCGATGTTCACGTCGGCATTCTGGTACTGGTTGCCCATGGTCACATCGAAGGAAACGGTGGTGAACAGGGGCTCGGTGGTCTCGCCGGGCTGGAGAATCTTCTTATAATAATAATAGCCATCCTTCTCCGCCCAGTCGGTGGTGTTGATGTCCAACCGGATCTCCTCCAGGTTGAACTGGGCCTCGGCGGCACCCTCGGCGGGGGTGACGGTCTTGTTCACCTGAATGCGAACGAAGACGGGGTTCTCGCCGGAGTTCACGACCTCGGGAATCTTGGTGGTCTGACGGCCGGGCATGATGCCGGTGAGATTCTCGAAGGGCGTTGTTTTGGCCTCGTCTGCCCACTCCTGGAGGGTGATGTCCACACTGCCGGTGGTGATGACATTGTGCACCTGCTCCTGAGTGGTGAAATAGGCCCAGGTTCCCGCCGACATGATGGCAAGGAAGATTGCCAAGATTGCTACGACGGACAGTTTCTCTTTCATAGTCTTCTCCTTTTTCCTTTATCCTTTTCTCGGAAAAGCTGTATAGACACCGGGGGGGATGTCCCCCCGGTCAACGTTGGGGGAAGGGGTTAGTTGTTAATTAAGTTCGGCCCAGGCGGCGGCGGCGCTTGCAAAGCCTTCCTGCTGGATGGCGTAGGCCTTGAAGGTCAGGGTGATGCTGGCATTCTGGCCCAGAGTGTCCAAAGTTGCCTTGGTCAACTCGCTGGAAACCTGAACCTGATTGCCGGCGAGAACATAGAAAGCCTGATCTGCAGCGGAAGCGGCTACTTCGCGGTAGTAGACGTCGGCATCGCCGGTGTTATCCAGCCTCGTCCAGCCGGTAGCAACAGAATAGGTCAGATAATCATCCAATTTTTTGAAGTCATCGCTGGGCGTAACGGTTACGAACAGCCAGCAGGCTTCGGAATTCTTCAGCACGGTGACCTTGGGGTCTTTGGCAATGTCGACACCGGGAACGATTTTGTACCCGCTGGTGGTTTCGGCCAAGGTGATGTCGATATCGCCTACGGTGAAGGTGTTGACTACGGGGGCAGTTTCGGCAGTCAGCCAGGCGATGGTGCCGCCTACGGCGCAACCCAGCACCAGAACCAGTGCCAGCAGGGATACGAATACCTGGGTGCTTACGCAATACTTGCTGCGCTTACGGGACTTCTTGCTCATTATTGTTTCCTCCTATTTTCCATGGTTTATACGTCAGAGCGCCGTCCTGAAGACATGGGGGCACTCTTCTTTCTATACGTACATAGAGTACCTCAAAATGCGCAAAAAGTCAATATTTACCCGTACTCTATCCGTGTATTTTTTGTTAACAAATGCCTGGAATTTCAAAAATCTGCCGAGCGGCGAAAAAATGCCGAGGATGAGGAAACCCGCCCCCTTGGGTTGATTTTCAAAGGGCTCACGGGGCGCCGACAGGGATGTTCCCTTTAAAAAAGGTGGGGAGCCGATAAAATAAGTCGAAAAAATGACAGGATAGGAACAAGCTGTTGGATTTTCCTTCCATATGGAGTACTCTGGATGCAGGAAGAGAAGAGGCGGCCGCATTTGAGCTCACTGCGGTGCCAAGTGTATTCCTGCTTTTCGGCGGCATCTGCGCAAAATGTGCCGTCCGGGAAGATAGCTTATTCTTGCCCTCGCAAGAATATCCTCCTCCGGCCAAGCCGCTCCTTTCGGGCAGCTTGGCCTTTTTCGTCCCGTCTGCTTTGGGCGGTGGGGTTTACTTATAAATGATGGTCACGCCGGCATTGAACAGCACCTTCATATAGGCCTTCTGATAGGCCGCATCGTGCATTTTCCTGCCTGCCAGCCTCCTGGCCGCCTTGTTTGCGTTGACTACGATGGCGTCCAGGCACTTTTTGTTGTTGCCGGTGGGCGAAAACCCCAGGGCGTTGATTGCCACCTCATAGGCATCGGTGCGGCAAAGGGTCTCTTCGATTTCGTTTATTTCCGTTTCGCCGAACTTTCTCACCGGCTTATTATACTTGACCTGACAGATTACCGTATAAACACCCGTTCCCAGTGCATGACAGCCTAAAACCATTAGATAGGTTTCCAGATTTTGCTTGGCAAGGGCCTGCACCTGCGAATTTATTTGATGAATGGTGAAAATGTCCTCGAATATTCCCGGATCGTCCGTGAGGAAGCGCAGTGTCGGCTGTTTGGTAATATTCATCTGAAACATTGTCAGCGCCACTTCCTGAATAAGGTCCCTTTCAAATGCCTGCAGTTGGGCATCTTCCCCCTCGGCCTGCTTGCCGCTTCCGTTTTTCTTTTTAAGCAAATCGTCCCATCCCATGGTTCTGCCTCCTAAAATATATTTGCATCAGGCTTTGGCTACCGCTCCGCTCCTGACATGGCAAAGTATACCATAGCCGAAGGGGGAAGAGGTCGCTTCCCATGCGACATTTTTCTAACCCCGCTTATTGCCGCAAGAAAGCGGCTTCGATAGATAGAGCTTGCTCCGACGCGGTGCGAATGGCGGGACTCTGCGCTTTGCCTTCGGTCTGCTTGTGCTTTGCACTGCGCAGACTTCGGCAAAGCTACCCATGGGCTGAGGCCGAAACGCTGCGCATTTCGGAAGGAAACGGGGCTCTAAAAATGCGTCACAGGCGCATTTTTACCCTTCGGGTCGAGCCGAGCGGCTCTGCCGCTCCTTCGAGTCCCTTCCTTTGTAGACCAAAAAACCAGCCCCGAAATCAGTCGTGGCGTTGAGATTGGCTGATGTGCCCAAATCGAAGCCCTGCAAAGGGATTCGGTTTGGAAAGGAGGAGCAGCGGCATGAGCGCACTCTGACTTTTTAAGTCAGAGCAAGCGATATAAAGCTTGCTCCGACGCGGTGCGAATGGCGGGACTCTACGCTTTGCCTTCGGTCTGCTTGTGCTTTGCACTGCGCAGACTCTCGGCAAAGCTACCCATGGGCTGAGGCCGAAACGCTGCGCATTTCGGAAGGA
>CAYUHW010000125.1:0-5387 GCA_964444605.1 uncultured Christensenella sp.
GTCGGGGTTCCGCATTGCGGGCGGCTTCCTCATCGGTTATTTCGTTATAGGAGCGGCGGAACAACTTCATGGCTTTATCCCTTTACGGCACCGGCTACCATGCCCTCTACCAGCTGGTTCTGGAAGATGGTGAACACCACAATGGGGGGGATGATGGACATGGTGATGGCGGCGCCCAGTACGCCGTAGTTCCAGTCTTCACCCTTGAGCAGGGTCAGGGCAACGGAGATGGGCATGATGCTTTCCCGGGTAGCCAGGGTCTTGGCAATGGTGTATTCGCCCCAGACGTTATAGAAAGCGGATACGATGACGATAACCAGGGCGTTCTTGGCCATGGGGAGCATGATGTTCCACCAGGTGCGTACAACGCCGCAACCGTCGATTTCAGCAGAGTCCTCCAGCTCCTGGGGAAGTCCCTTGAAGGTGCCTCTGGTGATAAAGATGGAGAAGGGCAGTACGCAGATGATGTTGGGCAGAATCAAGCCTATATAGGTGTTCAGCATGCCCAGCTTAAACTCCATCATGTAGATGGGAATGAGCAGCGCCGTCAGGGGGAAGGTCAGCACAAAGAGGATGGCGGCCAGCAAAGTGTTGCTCCCCTTAAAGGGGAGGCGGGCAAAGGCATAGCCGGCCAGAGAGGACATGACCACTGTAATGAGCACCGTAGAGACGGTGACCACAATGGTATTCCAGTAGTACTTCAAATACTTGGCGCCCCGGGCAAAGACATACTCGTAATTCTCCCAGGTAATTCTGTGGGGGAAGAAAGTGACCTCCTGCATAATCTCCTGAGAGCTCTTTACGGAGGTAAAGACGCAATAGACTACAGGAATGATGAACAGCAGGGAAACGATGAGCAGAAGCACGGTGACGATGACGTTGCTCACATCTTTGCGGCGGATTTTAATAGGTTTCATGGTTTAATCCTCCCGAGTGCTCAGTTTCATGTTCAGCAGGGCAAAGACCATGACAATGATGCTGAATATGAAGGACATGGCCGCCGCATACCCCATGTCATAGTTGAGGAAGGCGGTCTTGTAGATGTACATATAAAGAACCTGAGTGGCGTTGGCCGGGCCGCCGCTGGTAAGAACCATGGGGGTGACGAAGAGCTTCAGGGTCTGAAGCACCGCCCATATGCCCACCACCACAAAGGTTTCGGACAGGCTGGGCAGGATGATGTGGAACAGCTTCTTAAAGCCCGTAGCCCCGTCCAGATCCGCCGCCTCCAGAATATCCTTGGAGATACCCTGCAAGCCGGACAAGAAGAGAATGGTGCAGAAGCCCACCTTGTTCCAAAGGCTTACCACCACCACGCAGCCTTTGGCCGTGTCAGGGCTGGTGAGCCAGCCGGTGACCAGCTTGGGCAAGCCGATCTGAATCAGAAACTTATTGAAAATGCCGAAATTGTTGCCCAGCATCCAGCTGAACAGCAGACACACCAGAGAGGCGGGCACAACAATGGGCATAAAGATGGATGTACGATAGAACCAGCTATGTTTGGTCTTTTTATACAAAAGCAAAGCAAGCGCCAAGGACAGGTGAGCCAGCCGGTGACCAGCTTGGGCAAGCCGATCTGAATCAGAAACTTATTGAAAATGCCGAAATTGTTGCCCAGCATCCAGCTGAACAGCAGACACACCAGAGAGGCGGGCACAACAATGGGCATAAAGATGGATGTACGATAGAACCAGCTATGTTTGGTCTTTTTATACAAAAGCAAAGCAAGCGCCAAGGACAGAACCATCATCAACACGAAGGAGATAGCCGAAAGCAGGAGCGTGTTGGACAACGCTTCTATAAACAGCTTATCAGAGAACATATTGATGTAGTTCTGCAGCCCCACAAAGGTGGGCTTCAGATCATAGGCGAAGTTGTAGTCTGTAAAACTGAGATAAAAGGTGTATACCAGGGGATACACAACGAAACAGAAAATAACCAGGCAGGCGGGCAGTACGAACAGCCGCCCCCATTTTTGTTTCTGCTTCATGCGAATGCTGGTGGAAGTATGATTCATGGCGTGGTTCCTCTGAAATAAACTGGGCACGGAGCCGGCAGGGAAGATGCCGGCTCCGCTTACGGAGTATTCCCGCTCCGGGGAGGGAGCGGGAAGAGGGGGGGAATTGGCTTACTTATCGATGGAATTCAGCAGTTCTACCAACTGGTTTACAATGTCATCGGCAGAGGTGTTGGGATCTACCAGACCGGCCTGGAAGATGGCGCAGGCACCGTCTACGTACTTCTGCTCCTCGTTGTAGGAGGGAGAACCCAGAGCGTTGGCCATGGAGTCCTTGATGCTGGCCCATACGGGAACGGCCTCGATGGCGGCGTCAAAGTAGGTCTTGATAACGGACATCTTGCCGTACTGAGTGAAGGTGTTGGTCTGTACATGCTCGCCCAGAAGCTGCTCGGCCACAAACTGGCAAGCCAGATCCTGGTTGGGGGAGCACTTGGGCACGACGATGTCGCCGCCGAAGCCGATGGTGCCCATGCCGCCGGGGGTGTTGGCCAGAGCCATGGTGCCCTCGCCCAGCATGTTCTCAGCTTCCATCCAACGGCCGGCGGCCTCGTAGCACATAGCCAAAGTGCCGGCCTTCAGGGCGTTGCGGCCTGCGGAGTTGTCGGCAAAGGTCTCAATGGAGTATACACCCGCCTGGACACCCTTCTGCCAGTTGGCCACGATGGCACGGAACTCATCGTTGTCCACATCGTAGGTTACACCGTCTTCGGTGACGATGTTGCCCTTGGAACCGGCCAGAGCGCCGGCGATAATCATGGTCAGGTTGTTGCCGAACTGGATGGAAGCACCCTGCTGGGTGACGTTGCCGTTCTCATCCCGAATGGTCAGCTTCTCGGCGAACTCATAGAACTCGTCCCAGGTCTTGGGCTGGAGAATGTTGCCTTCGGCATCTACGAGACCGGCGGCCTTGAACATCTCAACGTTGCAGCTAATGCCGTAGACTTCCTGAATGATGGGCATGGCCACCTGGCGGCCGTCTACCTTACCATATTCCAGAACGCCGTTGCAGAACTGATCCGGGGAGACATAGGAGAAGAAGTCCAGATCCTTTTCCCAGTCGCAAATCAGACCCTTGGCATCGAACTGCTTGGCAAACTTAACGCCGCCGTCAATGAACACGATGTCCACATCGGTGGTGTTCTGCATCCAGTCCAGAGTGTAGGTGGACAGAACGCTGGTGTCGGCATAGGTGATTACCTCTACCTCAACGTCCTCATGATCCTTCATAAAGGCGGCAGCGGCGTCCTCAAGGAAGATCTTGGTGACCTGCCAGCTCTCGGCAGCTACCCGCAGCTTCCGCTTTTCGCCGGAAGCGGGCTTGGAAGCATCGGTCTGCTTGTTGTCGGAAGCAGTGCCCTGCTGATTGTCAGCGGGAGCAGAGCAGCCTACCAGTGCCAGCACCATAAGGGCGGCCAGCAGCATAGCCAAAAATTTACGCATATTCTTTTCCTCCATCTTTTTTATCACGAAGCATTTTGCAATGCCCACATGCTTACATATACTTGTTCAACACATCCTCGCTGCAAAGAGAAGCGGAGGCCTTGTCGATGAACAGATGAAAATCCGAATGGGTCTTCATCAGGGTGGCGGGAATCATGGGGGTTACGGTGTCTGCCTGCAGTACGGCTGCAATGGCTTCAGCCTTCACATCCTTGGGTACGGGAGCCACAATGGTCTTGCACTCCATAATCCGATAAGGGGTCATGGAAATGGCCTGCTTGGGCACATCGTCGATGGTATCGAACCAGCCTTCGCCTACCTGCTGCTTCTTGCAGCGGTCGTTGAGGTTGACTACGATGTAGCTTTCCTTGGTTTCAAAGTCAGCGGGGGGATCGTTGAAGGCAATGTGCGCATTTTCTCCGATGCCGATGACTCCGATGTCAATGGGCAGCTCCGTCAGGCGGCGGGTAAGCTCCTGAATATTTGCTTCCACATCCCCTTCTCCGTTGACAAAGACGGCCTCTTTGGGATGGACAATGTTCACGAACCGCTCCGTCAGGTACTTTCGGAAGGAAGCAATGTGGGTGATGGGCAGATTTACATACTCGTCCAGATGGAACATGGTGACCTTGCTCCAATCCACATCCTCCTTTACCAGAGCCTCCAGGGTTTCAAACTGGCTGGCACCGGTGGAAAGCACGATGCGGGCATAGCCCTGACGGCCAATGGCCTCGTTGATGCGCTGGGCAATAAGGCGGGCGGCCGCTTTTCCCAGATCCTGCTTTGTCTCGTTGAGATACAGATGCATGGTTTTTTCTCCTGTCTGCTTTATGTTCTTCACAGTCTCCCGCTCTATAACGTCGGACTGCATATAGATACTGAAGGCCAAGGGGTGACCTTCTAGTTCTCCCAATAAATACTGAGCCGCCATTTCGCCCATCTCTTTGGCGGGCACATGAACGGTGGTCAAAGGCGGGGTGGTCATGCGGGCGTAAATATTATCGTCAATGCCGATAACGGAAATATCCTCGGGCACCCGAATCCCCCGCAGGGTCAGAGTGGAAATCACACCGGCGGCCACAGAGTCGTTGTTGGCGGCGATGGCGGTGTAGGAGCGGCCGGAGGAGAGAATCCTGTCTGCCAGCTCCATACCGGCGGAAAAATCGTCGGGTTCCGTGGAAATGAAGATATCCCGATCCTCCCGAAGAGGATGGCCGTTGCTGCGGAAAAAGTCGCTGAATCCACCCACAAGGCTTTTGCGGGTGGTCTCCGCCATAAAGTCCAGGGTGGCTAAGGCCACGTTCCGATGGCCGTGGGAATACAGGGTTTGCGCCGCCTGCCTGCCGCCCCGGTGATAGTCAAAAAAGATACCCCGCAGGCCGGGGAATCCGTCCACGGCATCGTCGATGATAATGACGGGAATCCGCCGCTCCTTCATGGACTGAAGGCCTCTGGCCATGTGGATGCTGACACTGTTGGTGGCGATGATGATACCGGCGACCATCTTGCTGGTCAGACGGGTGAGAAACTCTTCCTCATCCTGATTGCTTTGCTTTCGTAAAAAAACCAGCATATTGTATCCGTTTTGCGTCAGGGTGCTTTCTATGCTGGTAAGAATGGTGGTATAAAAGGGATTGCGCAGGGAGGGCATAATCACCGCAATTTCTCGGGAGGAATTGGTTTTTAAGCCTCTGGCCAAAAGATTGGGGGTATACCCCAGCTCGGCGGCGCAGGCTTCAATGGCCATGCGGGCATCGGCACTGACGGGATAATCGCTGCCGCTGAGCACCCGGGAAACGGTGGTAATGGAATATCCGCATTTTCTGGCTACATCCTTGATGGTGATTGTATCCATGTCTGTGTCCGCCTTCCGTTCTCATGCTGCAGAAAACGATAGAAAACGTTTTCTATATGATAGTATACTGAC
>CAYUHW010000126.1:0-2054 GCA_964444605.1 uncultured Christensenella sp.
AAAAAAGAAGAAGGGACGATGGGGTTCGTCCCTTCTTTTCTCTGTTTGAAGGCAGGGCTTTATGCTTTTGCTGCCTTACAGGGGCATATTCCCCCGCACACGGCCTTCCCGCTTCTTGTTCTCAAAGAGATTGAGCGCGTCCAGAATGTAGGCACGGGTTTCGGCGGGCTCGATGACCGCATCCACATACCCGTGGGAAGCGGCCACATAGGGGGTGGCGAACTCGGCGGTGTACTGGGCAATCTTCTCCTGACGGGTGGCTTCCGGGTTCTCGCTGGCCTTAATATCCTTGGCAAAGATAATGTTGGCGGCGCCCTCGGCACCCATAACGGCGATTTCGGCGGTGGGCCATGCCAGCACCATGTCCGCCCCCAGATCCTTGGAGCACATGGCCAGATAGCTTCCGCCGTAGGCCTTGCGCATGATGACGGTGATCTTAATGCTCTCGGCTACGGAGTAGACATACAGAAGCTTGGCGCCGTGGCGGATGATGCCGCCGTACTCCTGAGCGGTGCCGGGCAGGAAGCCGGGCACGTCCACCAGATTGATCAGCGGCAGACCGAAGGCGTCGCACATCTGGATAAAGCGGCTGGCCTTGTCGGAAGCGTTGATGTCCAGGCACCCGCCCATAATGCGGGGCTGGTTGCAGATAAAACCTACGCTCTTGCCTCCCACTCGTCCAAAGCCGGTGACGATGTTCCCGGCGTACCGGGGCTGAATCTCAAAGAAGCTGTCCGCATCGGCAATCTGCTTGATGACGTTGCGCACGTCGTAGGCACGGCGGGAGCTGTCGGGAATGATTTCGTTGAGGGCGGGGCGAATCTGCTCCTCGGCATTCTCGTAAACGGGCGCCTTCTCCCCGGCCTGAGAGGGCAGGTAGGAGAGAATCGTGCGGACGTACCACAGGGCGTCCTCCTCCGTGGAGGCGGACAGATGGGCTACGCCGGACACGGAGGTCTGGGTGGAAGCGCCGCCCAAAGCCTCTTCGCTGACCTGCTCCCCGGTGGTGGCCTCAATGACCTTGGGGCCGGTGATAAACATCTGGGACTTTTGATCCACCATGATGATGAAGTCCGTCAGAGCGGGGGAGTATACCGCACCGCCTGCGCAGGGCCCCATGATGACGCTGATCTGGGGAATCTTCCCGGAGGCCAGGCTGTTGCGGCGGAAAATCTGGCCGTAGCCGGAGAGGGCGTCCACGGCTTCCTGAATGCGGGCGCCGCCGGAGTCGTTAAGTCCCACAATGGGGCAGCCCGCTTCCAGGGCCATATCCATTACCTTGCAGATCTTGGCGGCGTGCATTTCGCCCAAGGCACCGCCTACGCAGGTGAAGTCCTGGGCATAGGCAAAGACCTTCCGACCGTCCACCAGACCGTAGCCCGTGACCACGCCGTCGGCGGCAATCTGCTTCTTCTCCATGCCAAAGTGCTGGCAGCGGTGGGTGACGAAGCGGTCGATTTCCTTAAAGGTGCCCTCGTCAAAGAGGAGGTTCAGCCGCTCCCGGGCGGTATATTTGCCCCGGGCGTGCTGCTTGTTCACGGCCGCCTGTCCGCCGGCCTCCAGAATCTTGGCGCATCGGGCTCTGTAGTCCTGAATTTTTTCCGCAGTGGTCATAAATGTGTCTCCTTTTGCTTACTTGCGCTCACACAGCTCCAGCAGTACGCCGCCGGTGGCTTTGGGATGGACAAAGGCAATGCGGGCACCGCCGGCACCGTAGCGGGGGGTCTGGTCGATGAGGCGTACGCCCTTCTCCTTCAGCTCCTCCAGCGCCTTGTCGATATCGTCTACCCGAATGGCAATGTGCTGGATGCCCGGGCCGTTCTTCTCGATGAAGCGGGCGATGGGGCCGTCGGGCTCCGTGCTCTCCAGCAGTTCCAGCTCACTGTCTCCGCAGGGCATGAAGGCTACCTTCACCTTCTGCTCCTCCACGGTTTCAAAGCCTGCGGCCTTGAGACCGATGCTCTCCTCATAGAACTTGACGGATTCGTTCAAATCCTTTACGGCAATGCCGATGTGGTCGATTCTCTTGAGATTCATGGGTCTTCTCCTTACTT
>CAYUHW010000126.1:2154-5341 GCA_964444605.1 uncultured Christensenella sp.
ACGGCAATGCCGATGTGGTCGATTCTCTTGAGATTCATGGGTCTTCTCCTTACTTCAAAATTTTGGACAGGGTGTCGTCCACCCAGGTATAGGGATTCTCGTTGGTGCGCAGGAAGGCCTCCATCTCCTCGGAGCCGGGACGGGGCAAGGCCGCGCGGCGGATGATTTCTCCCTGCATAATCTCCAGCATTTCGCTTTGGAGCCGCTGCTGGCGGCGGCTTTGTAGGATGCCCCTTTGCTCAAACTGCTTCCAGATGGCATCCAGGGCCTGGGCGTACTCGGGAATGCCGATGAAGGAGGAGGCGCTGGTCTTGAGCACGGGGGCGTTCCGCTTTTCCCCGGTTTCGTCCATGTCCAGCATGCTCCGAAGCTCCAGCACCACCCGATCGCAGCCGGGAAGGTCGCACTTGTTCACCACGAACACGTCCCCAATCTCCAGAATGCCTGCCTTGCTGGCCTGCACATCGTCCCCCAAACCGGGCACGTTGACCACGGTGACCACGTCGGCGCACCGAGCCACGGCCACCTCGGACTGGCCGACCCCAACGGTCTCCAGCAGGATAATGTCAAAGCCGCAGGCGTCCAAAAGCCGGGCCGCCCCCGTACAGGCGGCGGAAAGCCCTCCAAGCTGGCCTCGGGTGCCCATGCTGCGGATGTATACCCCGGGATCCAGGGCGTGGCTGCTCATGCGGATTCTGTCCCCCAGAATGGCGCCCCCCGTAAAGGGACTGCTGGGGTCCACGGCGATAACGCCTACGGTGTGCCCCTCCAAGCGCAGGTGCTTCACCAGGGCGTTGGTCAGGGTGGACTTGCCGGAGCCCGGCGGCCCCGTAATGCCCAGAATGCGGGCGCCTCCCGTGTGGGGCCAGATGAGACGGAGGGCCTCCCGTGCGGGACTGCCTCCGTTCTCCACCACGGAAACCAGCCGGGACAGGGCCCGGCGGTCTCCCTTCTGTGCCCGCTCAAAGAGGGTTTTGGGATCGTTTACTTGCTGCATCTCTTGCGCAGATACTCCACCGTGGCGCTGGTAGGCGTGCCGGGGGTGAAGATGGCCTCAATGCCCTTGGACTGGAGGAAGGGAATGTCCTCCTCGGGGATGATGCCGCCCCCGATGACCACGATGTCCTCGCCGCCCTGCTCCCTGAGCAGCTCTACCACTCGGGGGAACAGGTAGTTGTGGGCGCCGGACAGCAGGCTCATGCCCACGGCGTCAACGTCTTCGGCAATGGCGGCGGCGGCAATCTGCTCGGGGGTCTGCCTAAGACCGGTGTAAATAACCTCAAAGCCGGCGTCGCGGAGGGCGCGGCAAACCACCTTGGCGCCCCGGTCATGGCCGTCCAGACCGGGCTTGGCAATCAGTACACGGATTTTCTTTTCGGGATTCTGTTCCATATGCTTGCTCCTTTTCTATTCGGCGGCTTACAGGACTTCCACAGGGCGGTATTCCCCGAAGACGGCCCGCAGCTCGTTGCAGATTTCCCCTTCGGTGCACCACTTGCGGGCGCAGTCGATGATGTAGGGCATGAGGTTTTCGTCGGTAGCGGCGGCGGCACGCAGGGCGGCCAAAGCATCGGCGGCGGCTTGAGCGTCCCGCTTCTCCTTGACGGCCTTGATCTTCTGCACCTGCTTTTCGGCGATGGTGTTGTCGATGACCATGCGCTCCTTCTTGCCCTCTTCCTTGACGGTGAACTTGTTCACGCCCACCACTACCTGAGAGCCGTCCTCTACGGCCTTCTGATAGGCGTAAGAGCTGTCGGCAATCTCCTTCTGGATGTAGCCCTGCTCAATGGCCTTGACGGCGCCGCCCATTTCGTCAATCTTGCGGATGTACTCCCAGACCTTCTCCTCAATCTGATCCGTCAGGCTCTCCACATAGTAGCTGCCCGCCAGGGGGTCTACGGTGTCGGCCACGCCGCTTTCATAGGCCACAATCTGCTGGGTGCGCAGGGCGATGCGGACGCTGTCCTCCGTAGGCAGGGACAGAGCCTCGTCACGGGAGTTGGTGTGCAGGCTCTGGGTACCGCCCAGGACGGCGGCCAGGGTCTGGATGGTGACACGGATGATGTTGTTGTCCGGCTGCTGGGCGGTCAGGGTGGAGCCGCCGGTCTGGGTGTGGAAGCGCAGCATCATGCTCCGCTCCTTCTTGGCGTGGAAGCGCTCCTTCATGATCTTGGCCCAGATTCTGCGGGCGGCACGGTACTTGGCTACCTCCTCCAGCAGGTTGTTGTGGGCGTTGAAGAAGAAGGAGAGACGGCCTGCAAAGCTGTCTACGTCCATGCCGGCCTTAATGGCGGCGTCTACGTAGGCAATGCCGTCGGCCAAAGTGAAGGCCACTTCCTGAGCGGCGGTGGAGCCTGCTTCCCGAATGTGGTAGCCGGAGATGGAAATGGTGTTCCACTGGGGCAGATTCTTGGAGCAGTATTCAAAGATGTTGGTAATCAGCCGCATGGAGGGGGCGGGGGGGAAGATGTAGGTGCCTCTGGCGGCGTACTCCTTGAGCACGTCGTTCTGAATGGTGCCCTTGAGCTGGTCGGGAGAAACCCCCTGCCGTTCGGCCGCTACAATGTAGAAGGCCAGCAACACGGCGGCGGAGGCGTTGATGGTCATGCTGGTGCTGACCTTGTCCAGAGGAATGCCGTCAAAGAGGACTTCCATGTCCGCCAGAGAGTCGATGGCCACGCCCACCTTGCCTACTTCGCCCATGCTCATGGGGTCGTCGGAATCGTAGCCAATCTGGGTGGGAAGGTCAAAGGCGATGGAAAGACCCGTCTGTCCCTGAGAAATCAGGTACTTGTAGCGTTCGTTGCTCTCCTCGGCATCGCCGAAACCGGCGTACTGGCGCATGGTCCAGTAGCGGCCCCGGTACATGGTGGGCTGTACGCCCCGGGTGAAGGGGTACTGGCCGGGATAGCCCAGCTTCTCTTCAAAATCGTCCCCGGCGATATGGCTGGGGTCATAGGCACGCTCTACGGTGATGCCGGAGGAGGTGGTGAACTCCGCCTTCCGCTCCGGATGCTTGGCGAGGGAGGCTTCGGTGCTCTTAATCCACGCCTGTTTCTTTTCTGAATCTGCCACTTGTATGTACTCCTAACTTACTTTGTTTGTTGATTGATACTTTGTACGGTAGCGATTGATATCTCTCCCGCCGGGTTCGCTTCGAAATCCGCCTGGACAACAGTCACTGGGC
>CAYUHW010000127.1:0-5305 GCA_964444605.1 uncultured Christensenella sp.
TTCGTGTCCCTTAAAATGATTCAAGGAGATGACGATGTCCGCATCCATGACGGCACGGCCGATTTTTGCTTCCTTCACATAGTCAGTGCCCTGAAGGGGGGCGGCCACGTCGTCCGTTCCCTTGAGCCCATCAGCGATGATGACGGGACAGCCGCAGGTCATGTACCCGAAGCCGTTCTCCGCCGCCGCCTCCATATGCTCCAGCGCATTCTTCCGCCGCCCTACATACAGGGTGTTGCAATCCGTTAAAAAGGGCTTGCCCCCCAGCCGCTTGATTTCATCGGCCACGGTTTTGGCGTAGTTGGGACGCAGGAAGGATAAATTCCCCGGTTCCCCAAAGTGTATCTTAATGGCCACGAACTTGTCCTGAAAGTCAATCTGCTCCATGCCGGCCGCCCGCATGAGGGAGCGAAGTTTGTCCTGCAGATTTCTGCCGGGATGGGCATGCATATCCGTAAAGTATACCTTTGCCGTCATAAGTACCTCCGTTTTGCACAATTAATCCTGAATTTTGATGTAAGTATACCGCATTTCAACGCTTTTGTCTACGGGGCACGGCTTGACGAATACTGAGACTGGGGGTAAAATAGCAGTATGGAAATGACTAACAAAGCAAAGGTTAATACAGGCGGCATTCTCTTTGCCCTGTTGGGGCTTGCAGGCGGTTTTCTGTCCTATTACTTCCCCTATTTCTTCTTGACCATGCTTCTGGTACCCGCCTTTTGGGCGGCCGCAGCCTTCAGAAGCAAGCACGGAGCTGCGGTGCTGATTGCTTTATCGGCCGCAACCTATGTATGGGGTCTTTGCATCGGACAGACCCCCGGGGAGGCGCTGCTGATTCTGGGATTCGTGTCCCCGGCGGGAATTCTGCTCTATGCCGTGCAAAAAATGAAGATGGGCAATGCCAACTGCACCATTTTGCTGTCTTTGCTCATGACCTTCGGATTCTTTCTGGTCTTCTGCGTTCCCTCCCTGCAGGCATACGGCAACGGCTGGCAGGCTCTTCAGCTTTTTTATGACGATGCCCTTCAGCCCCTCTACATGAATGCCTCTACGGCGGACATGGCCAGGGAGCTGGTTGTGTCTATGGAGATTAACTATTTGTCCCTCCTGTATTCTCTGGGAGCGGAGTATGCTTTGGTAAACGTGCTGGTTCTGCATCTGCTTAATCGGCGGCATAAGGCCATGGATCTTTGTCCCATGGGGGCCTTCGGCTCCTGGCGTTTCCCAAGGCGCTATGCTTTGATTCTGGTGGTTGCCGTCAACGTGGGGGTTGTTGCCTTGTTCTTGGGGCAGACCCGGTTTGCTTCCGCCTCCAATCTGCTCATTGAAATGCTCATGCTTCCCATGTATCTCATGGGAGCGCAGACCATCTTTCAGCTCTTGTCCGTCCGTAAATCCCGCAAAGCGGCAGGCTGGCTTACCGTCCTGTTTACCGCCATTCTGCTTATGTTCGGAGGATTTTTATTGGCCATGCTGGGTTTGATAGCCTCCCTGCGCAAACCCGTTATCAGAAAGGAACAGCCATGAAGAATTATCGTCCCGCTCTGCTGTACACCGGCAGTATCCTGCTTCTTTCCACGGCGGCGGCTCTGTACAAAAACTGGATACTGGGCTGTATTGTGGCCGGAATCTCCCTGATTCTCATCGGAGGCCTGCTTCTGTTCTTCAGCCATGTAGCCCACAAGCAGCAGAGGCTTATGGATCAGGTCTTTGCCGACAACGGCACCGCCTCTGCCCAGTTGATTGCCCGCATCGGCATTCCTTTGCTTCTGTGCGACATGAGCGGACGAATTGTATGGCGGAACGAAGCTATGGGAAAGATTTACCCCTCCGATACTTTGAAGGAGGCCCTCCCCGCCTTTAACCCGGCGCAGCCTTCCGTACAGCAGATTGTCTGGCAGGGCAGCAGCTATCAGGTTATGAACATGGCCATCAACCGTCCCAAGGCCAAGCGGAAACTGCTTCTGCAGTTCTGGCTGGACAGAACCGAAGCGGCCCATTATCAACGCCTGTATACGGAACAGCTTCCCTGCGTCATGCTGGTCTATGTGGATAACTATGAGGATATGGCCGGAGACCGGCAGTTCCGGGGCACGGCCGTACTGGCGGAAGTGGAAAAGCTCATTTCCGATACCATTCGTCAGGCGGAAGGCGCTTACTGCCGCTATGAAAACGGACGTTTCCTGTGCTTCTTGGAGGCCCAGGCCGTCAAAAAGCTGGAGAGCGAAGGATTTAAGCTCATGGAGCAGGCCCGTCGCATTGAAACGGGCACCGGTTCCAACGTTTCCCTTTCCATTGCAGTCGGCATGGCACAGCGGGTAGTGCAAAGCGAGGAAAGCGCCCGCTTGGCCATGGAACTGGCGCTGGGACGGGGCGGCGACCAAACCGTGGTCCGTGAGGGCGCCGACTACCGCTTCTACGGCGGCCGCAAACAGCAGGATGCCAAGCAGTCCCGGGTGAAGATGCGCTTGTTTGCCAAAGCCCTGCGGCAGCTTTTTGAAAACAACGGGGATGTGTTCATTATGGGACACAAAAACGGGGACATGGACTGCCTGGGCGCCGCTCTGGGTATTGCCACCTGTGCAGAGCACGCAGGCTCCCGCTCCTTCATCGTTCTCAACGGCGGAAACCCCTCCATTGAAGAGCATTTAAATGAGATGCGCCGCTCGGGGCTGTACAACAAAATCGTCGTTACGGAAGAGCAGGCCAAGGAGATGTTCCGAGACAATTCCGTGCTGGTGGTGGTGGACACCCAGCGTTCCAACATTGTGGAAGCCCCTTCCCTGCTGGATTTGGCGGAGCATCTGGTCATCATCGACCATCATCGCCGCAGTGCGGACTCCATTGAAAACCCCACCCTGCACTATCTGGAAAGCCGCTCCTCCTCCACCTGCGAAATGGTTACGGAGGTTCTTCAGTACTTTGCCGAGGGCGTGCGTCCCAACGCCTTTGTATGCAGTACCCTGCTGGCGGGCATCAGTTTGGATACCAAGCAGTTTGCCTTCAACGTAGGCAGCCGCACCTTTGAGGCCGCAGGCTTCCTCCGCAAAAACGGAGCCGACCTCTCTGCCGTCAGTTCCATCTTCCAGAACGATTTTGACCGGTTCGTAGCCGTCAGCAAGGTGGTGCAGGGAGCCGCCATTGACGAAAGGGGCATTGCCCTTGCCTGCTGTCCCGAGGACGGAGATTTCAACAAGCTCACATGCGCCCAGGCCGCAGACGAGCTGCTGACCATTCGGGGAGTCAAAGCCTCCTTCGTGCTGGGCAGATGCGACGGGGAAATATCCATTTCCGGCCGCAGTGTAGGCCGTGTCAATGTACAGCTCATTCTGGAGCGTTTGGGCGGCGGCGGACATTTGACCATGGCCGGGGCCCAGTTAAAGGGCGTCACCATGGAGGAAGCCGTGGGCACCCTGAAGGAAAGTGTGGATGAGCAGTTCCGCCGGGACAGCGAAATCAATAAATAAGTTTTACTTACAAGATATATGAAGGAGGTACCTTACTATGAAGGTCGTATTGGAACAGGATGTTAAAGGAACGGGCAAAAAGGGCGAAGTGGTCAACGTATCCGACGGATATGCACGCAACTTCCTTCTCCCCAGAAAGCTGGCTTCCCCTGCGGACAAAGCCGCTCTCAACGCCATGAATATTCAGAAGAGCGCCGCCCAGCACCGCCGCTTCACGGCCGGGAATCAGGCTCGTGACGATGCAAAAGTCATTGAAAAGCTCACCGTAACCCTGAAGGTAAAGATGGGCGAAAACGGCAAGATGTTCGGCTCCGTCTCCGGCAAGGAGATTGCCGCCGCACTGAAGGAACAGCACGGTATGGAAGTGGACAAGAAGAAGATTGCCATCGATCAGATTCGCTCCACCGGTGAATATGTTGCCAAAATTTCTCTGTTCGAGGATGTAAAAGCCAATCTGAGAGTGGTTGTCACCGAAGCCTAACGGGTTGCCCCTAAATCATGGAAGAGAGAGAAAACCAAAATCTCATACAGCCCAAGAGCATGGATGCCGAGCGCTCGGTTCTTGGCTCCATGCTCTTGGAGAGCAATGCTTTGGAGCAGATGCTGGAACAGCTTCGGGCGGAGGATTTTTACAGCAATGCCCACCAGCGCATTTTTGAAAGCATGGCCCGTGTACGTCTGCTGGGAAATGCGGTGGATTTGATTACCCTTGCAGAGGATTTGCAACGGCACGGACAGTTGGAAGCCGTAGGCGGCACCGTCTATTTGACGGAGCTCATGGAGTTTGTTCCCACCGCCGCCAACGTGGGCTACTATGCCAAAATCGTAGAGGAAAAGAGCGTCCAGCGGAGTCTCATTCGGGCGGGGCGCGACATGATCCAAGACGGTATGGACACGGAAAAGGACGTGGAAGAATCTCTCGATGCGGCGGAAAAGCGCATTTACGATATCTCCATGCGCAAGACCGAAGATTCTCTGGCTCCCCTCAGCGAGATTGTGCCTAATGCCATTGCGGAAATCGGCGATCTCATTGCCCGCCACGGGGAAATCACCGGGGTGCCCACGGGCTTTCGGGATTTGGACAGAGTCACCAACGGTCTGCAGAAGTCCGATTTGATTATCATCGCCGCCCGTCCGGCCATGGGCAAAAGCTCCTTTGCCATGAACATTGCCCAGTATGCCGCCGTACACGCAGGGCGCAGTGTGGTATACTTCAGTCTGGAGATGAGCAAGGAGCAGTTGGTCATGCGTATGCTCTGCACGGAAGCCCGTGTGGAATCCCAAAAGATTAAGGAAGGCACCTTGACCGACGAGGAAATGGAGGCCCTGCTGGGCGTCACCGATGTACTGCAGAAGGGCAAGCTGTATATCGACGATTCCGGCGGATCCAACGTAGCCACCATTCGCTCCAAATGCCGCCGTCTGCAGGCTCAGCACGGTCTGGATATGATTATTGTGGACTACATGCAGTTAATGAACGGCACAGGCAATTCCGCCGCCCGCAAGAATGACAACCGTCAGCAGGAGGTAGCGGATATGACCCGAGCCATGAAGCTCTTGGCCAGAGAGCTGGACGTCCCCATCCTCCTCCTCTCCCAGCTAAACCGAGGCCCTGAGCAGCGTGCCGACCACACCCCCATGATTGCCGACTTGCGTGAAAGCGGCTCCATCGAGCAGGATGCGGATATGGTCATCCTTCTCTACCGTCCCCAGGTCTATGATGAGACCTTGGACAATACCTCTCAGGTCATCATCGCCAAGCACCGCCACGGCCCCACCGGCACGGTGGAGCTTGCCTGGCAGGGACAGTTCACCAAGTTTGAGGATATTCACAG
>CAYUHW010000128.1:0-5294 GCA_964444605.1 uncultured Christensenella sp.
GCAGTCGCCAATAACCTTGCCGCCGGAGAGAATGCGACCTTCCGTAGGCTCGTAGATACGGGACAGGAGCTTCAACAAGGTGGTTTTTCCCGAGCCGCTGTAGCCCACCATGGCAGTAACCTGTCCGCCGGGAATGTGGAAGGACACATCCTCCAGCAGGGGCTCCTGCTCATAGGAGAAGGAAACGTGGTCAAACATAATGTCTCCACGGTGTACCAGCTCTTCGGCATAGGCAGCCACACCCTCCTCCTCTTCATAGAGGACGGAGGAAACCTGATTCAGCTTGCCCTGAATGGATTTTGCCTGCTTCCAGATGGAGCCGAAAAGAGTGAAGAAGCCGAGGAAGCTTCCGGCGTACAGATAGAAGGTATACCATCCTTCTGCATCCAGCGTGCCCCCTTCCATCATCTTAATGCCCATAAAGACAATGGCGATTTCCGGCAGAATGCCGAAGACGGAGCCCACCATGGAGCTGACCGCATCCAGCCCAATCAGGGAGCGGTTGGCCTTGTAGTATTCATCCACAGCCTTCTTTCCGCGGCGGCGCTCGTAGCCCTGCATATTAAAGGCCTTCAGCAGGGGCATGCAGGACATAAGCTCGCTGAGATACTCCGTCAAATTGGACAGCTCAAACTGAGCCTTGTTTCCAAAGCGCAGGTTGAACCGGCCCAGCACATAGGACAAAAGCAGGGATACAGGGGCAAAGACCAGCAGGATTATCCCCGCCTTGATGCTGATAGCGGACATGGCCATGACCGTGAGCACCATGTAGTAAATCTGAGAGATGCCGTCCAGCACTACGTCGAAGACCAGCTCGTTGATGCTGTCGCTGTCCACGGTAATGCGGCTGATACAGGGGCAAAGACCAGCAGGATTATCCCCGCCTTGATGCTGATAGCGGACATGGCCATGACCGTGAGCACCATGTAGTAAATCTGAGAGATGCCGTCCAGCACTACGTCGAAGACCAGCTCGTTGATGCTGTCGCTGTCCACGGTAATGCGGCTGATAAGGGTGCTGGAGGAGACCCGGTCAAAGTAAGCGGGCTTCAGCTTGAGAATCTTCCCCCACAGGGCGTTGCGCAGGTTTCGGTTGGTTTTGTAGCGCACCACATGGTTTAAGAATAAGATGCCCTGACAAATAAAGGTAGACAATAACTCCAGACCGATAAAGGTGAGCACGCTCTTTACGCTGGCATCTCCGGAAAAGAAGTTGGCGCTGGCTTCAGGAATACGCACCAAAATGATGCCTTCCAGCGCAGTCAGTACCAGATACAGCAGGATGGAAAGGAAGGGCATCCGTGCCGTTTTGCACAGATGCCAGAACCGCTTCCAGATTCCCTTGCTGCGCACAACGGCGCCGATAGCCAGAGGGGCAGATTCCGCTTTTTTCATGGGCTTTCTCCTTATTCTCTAATCCGCTTGATTTTGGCCAAATAGCGGTAGATGCTCTGTTCCGACATCTGCAGTTCATGGGCGGCCTTGGATACGGCCCCCTTCAGCTCAAAGACCCCGGTCTCGTAGAGATCCAGCAGCAGTTCCGTCTTTTCATCGGGCGTCAAACGCTGGGGCTCGGCGGTGTACTCCGCCGTCATGTGCTCAATGAGCTCCAGCGTGGGAGCCTGGTAGGTCAACTCCTCCGGAGACACAGGCGGTATTTCGCTGAAATCCGAGACATCAAAATGCATCAGGCTTTCCAGATACCCCTGCAGTTCCATGTAGGCCTGCATGCGCACTACCAGGCAAAAAACCGCAATAGGTTTTCCAGCTTCGTTCTTAATAAAGTACAGGGAGTATTTACTCAGCTTAGAGGTGGAAGAGAAAAGCGCACGGTTCAGCAGCATGCCGTTTTCCACCACAGAAGGACTGCTCAAAGCATCCTTTATGAGTTTTCGAAGCTGGGGCAGGGTGTAGGGATGCCCGTGGCACTCCGATACAATGGGCCAGTCCTTTTTTCCAAGATCCAGCAGATAGACCTCACAGCTATTGGACAATGTGTTCCCCAAAAACGAAACCATCAAAGTATATGGACGCAAATATTCCTGCATAAGCCCCTCCTATTTTTCACTAACAAGATGATAGTATCAAACCATGGGGGCCCTGTCAAGAAAATTCTTAACATGATAAGAAATTTCTTGACAGGGAAGAAGGACGGAGTATATAATCAAAATCGAAATTTTTCAAATGCAAAGGAGAAACAACACATGAAAAAGATGCTGACCAAAGCACTCCTGCTGCTCTGCTGCCTGTCCCTGCTCATGAGTCTGGGCTGCGCCGCCGACAACGGCAATCAGGCTTCCGGGGAAAAGGCCAAGGCCAAGATTATCCTCGTGCTGGAAGACGGTACCGAATTGCCCTATGATATCGAGTTCACCGCCGGTTCCACTCTGCGCATGGCTCTCTATGAGGGCGGCCTCATTGAAGAGGACCAAACCGCTGCCATGTTTGTGGAAACCATTGACGGTCATACCGCCGATGTACTGAACGATGGCTGCACCTGGCTTCCCTGCGACGAGAACGGCGAGCAGATTATGGGTTCCTTCGACGAAATTATCGTGGAAGACGGCCAGACCATTTACCTCCAGTATTTCGTGGTGCCTTACATGGACTAAAGGGACTTCGAAAAATCGAGCTCATAACAAAAAAGACGGAATGCCAACGTTCCGTCTTTTTCTATACCGTGATTTTGTTTTACTCCGCTGTGGAGGAGGGGAGAGGGAAGCTGTGGCCGTTGGCATAGCCCGGCGTGGGCATGCCGTAGTACACGATGGCGCCGGTCTCATTCCGCCCAACGGATACCCCTTCCCGGGTTTCGGGAATGTACAAAGCATCGTAGGTGCTATCGGCGCTGTTGTACAGGGTCAGGGTTTCCCCAACGCTTAGGGAGAAGGAGGCATGCAGTTCTCCCTCCGTGCAATCTTTCCCGGACAGGAAAATCAGCAGATAGGCTCCCGGTTCCAAGGTGATATCAGGCAGCGCCCATTTTTCCAGCTTGTTGGGGTCATCGGAAAGATACCAACCCTTCAGCGAAAGGGGGCTTTGCCCCTGATTGTACAGTTCGCAGAAGTCGCTTCGATCTCCGTACGTATCGATGACAGAATCTATGTTTTTCACCAGTGCTTCGTTAATGCGCACGGCTCCCTGCTGTTGAACGGCGGGGGCGTCGGAAGCGGCAGGAGCGGCACCGATGTCCTCCTCCGCGTTCTCCGCGCCTAAAGTGGGCAGAAGGCAGACCCCCCAACTGCCGTCACTGCGGCGGGCGTAGGTGGTGTTCTTTTCCATGGGGGGGAGCTCCACCGTGTCCAGTATGTTCCCCAGAGGATCAAAGAGATACAAAGTTTCTCCATAGCGGGAGAGACCGAAGTCCAGGCACACATGGCCGTCGGAACAGGCGCATCCTGCATCGCAACCGTATAAAAGCAAATAATGAAGCCCGTTTAAGTCCGTTTCGGGCAGATTGTGTACCTTATTGTCCTCAGGCTCATTGCTTAGACTGTATCCCTTCAGATTGGCCGTCACCATACCGGGGTTGTACAGCTCTATGCAGTCCACATATCGTCCGCAGTCCGAGCAGTACACCAGTTCCCCGCGGCTGAGAAGCTCGCTAAAAAGCACGGCTTCATAGTCGGTTTTGGCGGCATACTCTCCGTCCCCTTCCTCCAAAAGCAGGGAGGAAGCAGGGGGCTCCTCCAGAATATCTCCGCTGTTGTATGCTCCCGGGGTAGGCAGGCGGCAATAGCCGTAGGTACCGTCCTCACGGCGGGCATAGGAAACATCCTTTTCCATGGGGGGGATGATCAGAGAACAAACCTCTTCCTTATGGGGGTTCACCAGGGTCAGGGTTTCCCCCTTGCGGCTTAAGGAAAAGCTCAAACAGGCTTCCCCGCTTTCTCCGTTGGCAAAGAGCACCAGATATTCCCCTGCCTTCAACACCTGACGGGGAAGGGGGCTGAGCTTGTCCGGGTTTTCGATGTTGTCCGTCAGATAGTAGCCGGATAGATTCACATCCTGATCGGAGCCGTTGTACAGCTCAATCCAGTCCGGGCTTCCGTATACGGCATCGATTAGAGAATGCTTGTTGCCCGCTACCACTTCGTTGATGAGAATCCCGTTTTCAGGCAGAGCGGCGGTGTTTGCACAGGCCGTCAGCCCTGCAAACAGCAGACAAAGACTTAGGAACAGGCAAAGACTTTTTTTCATCCTGTACCTCCTTAAAGCGTTTTGGAAAGGTAGTGCCGATCCACTGCCAGACACAGCCCCGTAAGAAAATTGACACCCTCCCCCGAAGCAATGCGCATGGCGCAGCCGGATAAAGTGGTGTAGGGAGTATCGGAGAACAGCGCCCGCAGAAGCTGGAAGCGATCCTCGTCCACCAGCCCTTCGCCTCCCTGCAAAAGCACCGCCCGGCCGCTGTCGTTGGTGCTGGCGGCGGCGCCTGCGGCTACACGGCGGGTGATGTATCGTACAAGCTGGCGGGAGCGTCCCAAGGCATAGCTCAAAGCGGTGTACGCCGCCATATATCCCGTCAAAAGCACATCGGAGGCGGCCGCAGTCCCGCTTCCGAACCCGGCACAGGCGGCGGCGCAGCTTTCCATCAAATCATAGTCCCCTTCTTCCAGGGCCCCTCCCAAGGCAGACAAGGCTTTTTGCAGAGGAGACAGTATGCCGGGATGTCCCTTGGACAGTGCCAGCATGGATAAATCCTCACTGCCGGCTCCCTGCTCCATGGCACGAAGAATGTGCCGCAGGCGGATGCTCAAATCCAACGGCAGAAAAAGATTGGTCATGGTGTCCATGGAAAGATCCACATCTTCCGCCATGGTCACATCCACCTCCAGTTCCGTGTCCGGAATGTCAAAGCCGCTTTGTCCCAGCAAAACCGGCATACCCGGTTGAATATTCATGGCGGAAAAGGGCTTAAGCCCTCCCACCAGGCAGGAAAAGGGCTTTAGACAGTCCCTCTGCACCAGCGCAATGAGTCCGAAGGACGTTTCAATATCCAGCCGGTTGTTCCACACGTTCAGCACCCGCCCCGTGTATTGCCCGGCGTACAAATAGGAATGCAGGCGCTTGCATATCTTCAATGCCGTTTCCATACATGCTCCTCTTCTCAAACGCATACTCCGGGAAGCACATACCTCCCTTAAAAACAGTATGGGGGAAAGAGCGGAAAAAGTAAAGCAAAAAGCCCATAAATTCACTTATTCTTAACGAAATACATATTTTTTTGCTTTTCATTCAAGAGCAAAGAGGTATGAGCAGACAATTAAAAAGCACGGGGTCATGCCCTAAAGC
>CAYUHW010000129.1:0-5284 GCA_964444605.1 uncultured Christensenella sp.
CTGTGGATACCGTCACAGAACAGCGTATTCGCAAGGCCATGATGGACATTACAAAGGGAAGAACGTCCATCATCATCGCTCACCGATTGTCAACAATCCGGGATTCCGACCTGATCCTTCTGATGGAAAACGGTCAGATTGTGGAACAGGGCAATCACGATCAATTGATGGCATTGAACGGACGCTATGCGCAGATGTACCGGACGCAATCGGGCCGGGTTTCCGCATAATGGAAGCCGAAAGAACGGGATTGCACCTGCCGAGCCTTTTTGCACCCATTGCAAAACAATGGCTCAGAACTTGGACCTAGACACAACAAAAAGCTCCGATTTTTGGAGCTTTTTTACTGTCCAAAACCCATTTCCCCTCTTCTTTATATCCCCATAGCGCACCGTTCCCTGCATATGAATCCATAAAAATAAGGGACGGAGAGCCGTCCCTTGGGTAGCAGAGGGCAGGGGGGTTAGTCGGGGAAGCCCCGGAGGATGCGGCGGGCGTCCCCTTCCTTGCGGGTGTAGTAGTTTTTGTCGAAGTATTCCAGAATGGCCAGGGCAAACTTGCGGGAGGTGCCAAGGGCATCCCGAAGCTGGGCCAGGGTGATGGTCTCGTTTTCCGCAAAGTGGGCCTTGGCCGCTTCCAGGGCCTTTTGGTAGGCGGCAGGGCTGTAGCAAAGCTGGGGGGAGAGCATAATCAGCTCCCCGCTGCTGAGGACGCTGTCCATAACCTGCTTCAAGTCCGCCCGCTCGTTGGCAGGGAACAGGGCGGAAATCTCCTCTACGGTGCCGGGCTCGATGCCTGCCTTTTCGTAAATATCCAGGAGCTTGGCCTTAATGGCGGTCTGCCGCTTGGTGTAGTGGATGGAGAAGTCCCCAAGAGCGTACCGGTCGGCCTCTCGGCGAATCAGCCCCTCTCGGCACAGCTCGCTCAATAGCCCGTCTGCCGCCGCCTGCTCCATGGACTTAAAGACCTTCTGCCGCAGTTCCGCCGCCTTCATGCCTGCATGGAGGGGGTTCTGCTTGTGGTAGCCGGAGAGCAGTGTCTTGCAGGAGGCCGCCACGGCATCAAGAGAGGTGGAGGCAATGTACCGCCCGGGCAAAGGCTCCACCACCTGTCCCGAGGACAGCAGGGCGGAAAGCTCTTCGTCCAAGGCCTCCTCCGTCTCCTGCAGTTTGGCCGCCAGCTTCTTTTTGTCGGGAAGGGCCAAGTTGAACTCCCGCAAAACCTGCAGGGCTCTGTCCCCCTGAGAGCCGCTCTCCCGAATCTTCAGGGCCTCCAGCACGGCGGGGACGTTGCGCTTGTGCTTGCGGGGCATATCGTCCAAAACCACCCCGCCGCCGATGGTCTCCAAGGGGGAGTAGAAGCGGATGACGAAGCGGTCCCCGTGCTTGCAGGCCAGATTCTCCGTCATGCGCAGCTGGGCGTAGCAGGAATCCCCGGGAAGCAGCTCGTCCCGATCCAACAGTACCACCTTGCAAAGCTGCACCGCCGCCCCGTGGTACAGGTGCACCTGCATATCGTTGGAGATAATGCGCTTGGAGTCAGCCAAATTGGTAAGTTTTACATCCAGCATGCGGGTTACGGAGACCGTGCCGGGCTTGGCAACCGTGTCCCCCCGCATAACGTCGCTTTTTTTCAGTCCACCCAGATTTACCGCCACCCGCTGGCCTGCGTAGGCGGTCTGCACGCTTTTGCCGTGAACCTGCAGGTTGCGGATGCGGGTGGCCGCCCCGGAAGGCACCAGCTCCGCCGGCTCTCCCTCCTGCACACAGCCCTCAATGAGGGTGCCCGTGACCACGGTGCCGAAGCCGTCTACGGAGAAAACCCGGTCAATGGGCAGGCGGAAGGGAATGCGGGCGCTCTTTTCCCCGGCCTTCTGCACCAATTCATAGAGCTTGGCCTTCAGTTCCGGAATGCCCTGTCCCGTGTAGGCGGAGACGGTATATACAGGCTTGCCCTCCAAAAAGGTGCCCTTGACCCGGTCTCCAATCTCCTCCTGCATCATTTCCAGCCACTCGGGATCCACCATGTCCGCCTTGGTAATGACGGTGAGGCCGTCCTTAATGCCCAGCAGGGTCAAAATGTTCATATGCTCAATGGTCTGGGGCATAATGCCGTCGTCCGCCGCCACCACCAGCATGGCAAGGTCAATGCCTCCTGCCCCTGCCAGCATGTTGCGGATAAACTTTTCGTGGCCGGGAACGTCCACAATTCCCGCCTGGGTGCCGTCAGGCCAGTCCAAGTGGGCAAAGCCCAGCTCAATGGTAATGCCCCGCTTCTTTTCCTCCTGGAGCCTGTCGGTGTCAATGCCCGTCAGCGCCTTGATCAAAGCAGTCTTGCCGTGATCCACGTGCCCGGCGGTGCCGATGATAACGTGCTTCATTTTATGGCCTCCCCTGCCCGGCGGGCAATGGTATCGTAATCCTCTTCAAAGAGGGTGCGCACATGGAGCAGGTACCGCCCGTGATCCACCCGCCCGACAATGGGGGGCTCGCCCAGACGCAAGGCCGCTTCCAGGGCCTCCACGGTCATATTCTCGGGGTCAATGGCTACGGCGTACCCGGGCAAAAGCTGCATGGGCACACTGCCGCCCCCAACCTGATCCTCTACGGGCAGGCAGGTGCAGGACACTCCCTGCTCCCTGAGACGGGTGCACAGCTCCTCCGCCTGATTCTTCAGCCGCTCTATGGGGCGGAAAAGCATCTCCATGGTGGGAACCTCCGCCTTGGCCGTGCCCTCGGCAAAGCTGCGCAGGGTAGCTTCCAAAGCCGCCAGAGTCATTTTGTCCACCCGCATGGCACGGGCCAAGGGATGCTTGCGGCAGGCTTCGATGTATTCCTTTTTGCCCACCAGAATCCCCGCCTGAGGGCCGCCTAAAAGCTTGTCTCCGGAGAAGGTGACCACGTCCATGCCGGCGGATACGCACTCCTGCACCGTGGGCTCGTCATGGACGCCCAAGGGGTTCAAATCCATAAGGGAGCCGCCTCCCATGTCTTCAAAGACAGGCAGACCCAGCCGGTGCCCCAGCTCCGTCATCTCCTTGCGCTCCACGCTTTGGGTAAAGCCCACAATGCGGTAGTTGCTGGTGTGCACCTTCATCAGAGCCCGGGTCTTTTCGTTTACCGCCCGCTCATAATCTTTAATATTGGTCTTGTTGGTGGTGCCGACTTCCTTAAGGACGGCGCCGCAGCTTTCCATTATATCGGGTACACGGAAGGCGCCCCCGATTTCCACCAGTTCCCCACGGGAGCAAATGACCTCGCCCCCCTGGGTCAGAGCGGAGAGCATAAGCAGGACGGCGGCGGCGTTGTTGTTGACCACAAAGGCGGCCTCCGCTCCCGTCAGCTTGGTCAACAGGCTCTCCACATGCACGTAGCGGTGCCCCCGTCCCCCAATCTCCACGTCGTACTCCAAGGTGGAATACCGGCGGGCGGCTTCGGCGGCGGCTTCGGCGGCACGCTGCCCCAAGCAGGCACGCCCCAGATTGGTGTGCAGGGTTACCCCGGTGCCGTTGAGCACAGGGCGCAGGGAAGGGCGGTGGAGCCTCTCGGCACGATAGGCCATGGCCTCGCAAAGGGCGGACAGGGAAGGAAGCTCCTCCAGCTCCCCCTCCAGCACCTGCTGCCTAAGCTCGCTGAGGGTCAGACGGACGGCTTCCACCAGATCGCTGTGGGGGATGCCGGCGCAACGGGCAGTCAGGGCGGGGGCGCGGAGGACATCGTCCACTTTGGGAATATTTCTGAGCAAGTTTTGATTCATAAGACCTCTCCTGCAAGCATATAATCGTTCTTTCCTACAGTATACCAGCTTTTCGCCTCTTTGTACAACCCCGATAGGCGAAAATGATGGATTATAAAGGGAAAAGCGGAGGAACCGTTGCGGCCGGGGGCGGATTGTGGTACACTGTATATATATTAAAAGGAAACGAGGTATTCCTATGCTGTTTATCCGACACGCTTACATCAAGCCCATTACCGGTCCCGATATTCCCGACGGCTCTCTGCTCATTGACGACAACGGAAAGATTGCCGCCATTGGGGAGGCCTTGGAAGCTCCTCAGGGCGCTGAGATTCTGGACGCCCAGGGTAGGCTTTTGACCCCCGGGTGTGTGGAGGCCCACTGCCACATCGGCCTTGACAACGAGGCCATGGGCTGGGAAGGCTGGGACTATAACGAGATTACCGATCCCATAACCCCTCAGCTTCGTGCCATCGATTCCATTAACCCTCAGGACGAGGCCTTCGGCAATGCACTGCGGGGCGGCGTCACCGCTGCCTGCACGGGCCCGGGCAGCGCCAACGTGGTAGGCGGCACCTTTGTGGTCATGAAGCTGGCTGGGAAGCGGGTGGACGATATGGTCATCAAAAACCCCGCCGCCATGAAAGTGGCCTTTGGGGAAAACCCAAAGCGGTGCTACGGCCAGAGCGGCCATAAGTCCCCCATGACCCGTATGGGGGTAGCGTCCCTTTTGCGGGATCTGCTTATGCGCACCAAGAAGTATGCCGAAGACAAGGCGGGGGAGAAGCCCCCGGCCTACGATGCCAAGCTGGAGGCCATGCTCCCCGTAATCAGAGGGGAAATGCCCCTGAAGGCCCATGCCCATCGGGCGGATGATATTCTCACCGCCGTGCGCATTGCCAAGGAGTTCGGAGTGAAGCTGACATTGGATCACTGCACCGACGGCGCCGTCATTGCCGACGAGCTGGCCAAGGAGGGCTATCCTGCCTTCGTAGGCCCCACCTTCGGGCACAAGAGCAAGATTGAGCTGAAGAACAAGAGCTTTGAAACCGCAGGGATTCTCCACAAGGCCGGAGTCAACGTGTCCATCATCACCGATGCCCCCGTGATTCCCCTGCAGTATTTGCCCCTGTGCGCAGGCTTGGCCGCCAACGCAGGGCTGGACAGAGAGGAAGCGTGGAAGGCCATTACCATCAACCCCGCACGCCAACTGGGGGTGGACGAGCGCATCGGCAGTCTGGAAGTGGGCAAGGATGCGGACATCGTCCTCTGGACGGCCGACCCCATGACCACCGTGGGCGCCGAATCCTACCTTACCTTGATCAACGGCACCCCCGTGTATAGGAAGGAGTGAAATCCACGCGAAGCGTGGGTGAAATATTGCTTCGCCATGTGAAATCTGTCCTTCGGACAGGTTTATGTAGGGACGGATATTCCGTCCCTTTTTTGTATGGCGGCAGAAGGTGCTTTCACGGCTAAAGCAGGAGCAAGCGTAAGTCTCTTTTATAATTCTTGGCTCTCCTTTTAAGGAGAGCTGGCAAACCGAGCG
>CAYUHW010000130.1:0-5279 GCA_964444605.1 uncultured Christensenella sp.
GGTCTTGCATGGGTGCGGTTACTTGCCGCTCAGCCGTGCCTCAATAAGGTTGAAGTAGGAGGGGCCGCAGTTCAAATACTCCGCAAAGAAAGCCTTTTGGTCAAAGGCGGCTCCCTGCTTTTCCTCTGCCGTCCGCTCCAGATAGCGGAGCTTGGCATAGCCGTAGGCATAGGGCAGATAGTAGTAGGGCATGTCGATGAGCATCTCGTAGAGGCCGTTGAGGGTGGCTTCATCAAAGCCGATCTGGCTCTGGATGGCGGTGACAAACTCTGCCTGAGACAAATTCTGCCCGTTGGCCACCAGTGCGCAGTAGGCCACCAGCAGGGTGCTGAAAAGGCCGTCGTCGTGGTGGAGAATGCCGCTGTCGGGATCAAACTTGTCCTGATGGAGGGCAAAGAGCCGCTCGGAGTACTGGCTCCAGGCTTCCGCATAGGCCGTGGGCTCCAGAAGCTGCTGGCTCTTGGACAGCCCCGCCATGGAGCGGTGGTACATATACTGGTACAGATGGCCGTTGAAGCCCTCGTGGGCCAGGGTGAACAGCAGGGTGTTGTCCTTTTCCGGTTGGTTCAGGATGATTACGTTGTCCTGCCAGTTATCGTAGGAGGCCACCAGATAGGCGGCGGGAGAGAACATATCCTGCAGTGCCTCGGGCACGTTTTCGTAGCGGACGCTGACCTCTCCGATTTCGGGCAGGAGGGGATTCAAAATCTCCTTGAGGTAGGCAATGTTCTCCTCAATGGAGCCGACGGAGTAGGTGTTGGGAATCTCCACGTCCTCGCTGTAAGCCCCCATGTACTCCATGTAGGTGTACAAAAGCTCCGAGAACAGCAGATCCGTAACCTCCTCCAAGTCTCCGTCATCGGCGCACACGCCGGTCACCTGATACTTAAAGTAGTTTAAATATTCCTCATTCCCCGAGTAGGCTATGCCCACGGCCTTTCGGCACAGGGGGCGCAAAGCCTCCAGCCCGTCGTAGAGGGCCTGATGGGCATCGTGGAACTCATGGGTCAGCAGGGACTTGTTCAGCTTTTTATAATCGGAAATCTCCTCCCTGGTCAGCCCCTCAATGCCCTCCAAGGCTTCCTCAAAGGTATCCACAAGGAAGATGTCCTCTCCCTCGTCCAAAATATCCTGCAGGTTTTCCAGCACGCTGTCCAGAGCCGTCTCCGTCATGAAGATGCCCAGCTCGTTGGCGCGGTACTGTTCATAGGCCAGCAGTTCTCCGTAGAACCGGGGCACGTCCGCAAGGAGGGCCAGATAGGTGTCCGCATCCTCCCTGGTATTCAGCTCATACATCCAGAAGATCAGGGGCAAATCCACCTGAATGCCTACATACATGTTCAAAGGCTCATAGTAGCCGTAGTAGGCGGCGCCTGCAATCTCCCTGTCCAGATACTGGGCTACGGTGTCGTAGGCCATCTGCTCCTGCTCCGTTAAACCGCTGCAGTCGATGGAAGAAAGCTGTGCCTTCTTCTCTTCGCACCAGAGGAGCCACTCATCGTTGCTCTCCTTGCTGTAGGAGCCCAGGGTGACCTCTACGGAAGAGACATCGATGCCGTAGGCGGCGGGATCCTTCACCAACTGGTGGAGGGAGGTAATGTCGTCGGACAGATACTCACGGAAGAAAGCATCGTCAAACTCCGCCCAAAGCAGGGAGGGAGGAATGGTGGGCTCGGGAACGTCCGTGGGCGCAGGGGTATCCGTCGGGGCGGGGGTATCTTCAGGTGCTTTTGCGACGGGGGCCTGGGTAGGCGCTTCCGCTTCCTTTTCAGGCTTAACGCAGGCAATGAGACTGCCGAGCATCAACAGCAGAGACAGCAGCAGGGCTGTAATCCGTTTCATCTGGTTCTCCTTTCAACGGCAAATGCCGTATGTGGTTTCAGTATAGCAGGGACAGGGGGTTCTGTCAAAGAAACCGGTAAAAACCCCCATGTTTTGTTACAATTCTATTTGTGATACGCCTCATGGTGGAGAATTTTGAAGCAGCGGTACAACTGCTCCAACAGCACCAGCCGCGCAAGGTGGTGGGGCAAAGTCAAATCGCTGAGGGACAAAGTCTCGTCCGCCCGCCGAAGCACTTCCTCCGAAAGCCCCAGAGAGCCGCCGATGACCAAGCAGACCTCCTTCCCCTGACTTTCCAGGGTCCCAATGCGCTCGGCCATCTTTTCGGAGGTGTACTTTTTCCCGCCGATGGCCAAAGCAATCACGTGCTCCTTGGGGCCCATGGCGGATAAAAGCCGCTTGCCTTCCCGTTCCTTTACCTGCACCTGCTCCTTTAAGGACAGCTCCTCGGGGGCCTTCTCATCGGCCACCTCCGTAACACTCAGGCGGCAGTAGCGGCTCAGGCGCTTGATGTATTCCCCGCAGCCCTCCTCATAGAAGCGCTCCTTCAGCTTTCCCACACAGCAAAGATGAATATGCATGCTTTACACCTCAAAAATCCCCGAAGGCACATCCCGCTGGCAAAGGGCTACGGACACGTCCGTAATCCCCGCCGTCTCCAGCACCCCCCGCACCGTGGCAATGGCCAGGGGCGGGTAGTTGTTCTCCCCGGAAAGATGCCCCAGCAGTACGTTTTTTACCCCCGTGGCCCGCAGCTGCACCAGGGCCTTGCCGCAGTCCTCGTTGCAAAGATGCCCCCGGCCGGAGAGAATCCGCTGTTTCAGGGAGTAGGGGTAGGGGCCCGCCATAAGCATGTCCACGTCGTGGTTGGCTTCCAGCAGCAAAAGATCGCTCCCCGCCAGCAGTTCCAGCATGCGCTTGTCCACATGGCCGATGTCCGTGCAGACGGAGGCCTTTTTCCCCTCGTGGCGGAAGGTGAAGCCTACGGAGTGGACGGCGTCGTGGGGGGTGGTGAAGGGGTGAATGCACACCTTGCCCAGAAAAAAATCCTCGTCGCTCTCAAAGGTCATGGCGTTGTGGGGCGGGATGCCCGGGCACTGCCGCCACAGGGCGCCCCAGGTATCGGCGTTGGCGTAGATGGGAATGTTGAACTTCTTGGACAGCACCGCCAGCCCTTTGGTGTGATCCGTGTGCTCGTGGGTCACCAGCACGGCGGAAAGATGCTTGGCCTCCCCGCCTGTTTGCTCCAGCAGTCCGCACAGGCGCCGGCAGGAGACCCCTGCGTCCACCAGAATGCGCTGATCCCCTGCTTCAATATAGGTGGCGTTTCCCGAGGAACCGCTGCACAGGGGGATAACTCTCATAAAAACGTCCTTTCGGAGGCAAAAAGGGGGATATTGTCCCCTGCCTCAAAATACTGCAGCTACCAGTATACCATATTCCGCCGCCCCTGGCAACGAAAGGCAATGGCACAAACATAAAGATTCGCTTTCCCTTTCGGCCTCTTGTGACTTTGCCCAGGGTCTTCGTCACAATCCGCCCGACAACAATCCTGTGAACCGTTGTCGGGCCGGTGAAATGATAATGGGGACGAACTTCGGCTTTTTTCCGCTTTGCCCTTTGCATTTTCTTTGTTTTCCGCTATACTGAAGCCATGATACAGGAAAAAGCCTATGGAAAACTGAACTTGACTTTGGGCGTGCTGTTTCGCCGGCAGGACGGCTACCACGCCTTGGACACCCTTATGACCGCCGTCAGCCTGTGGGACGATATCACCGTGGAGCCCTCCCGACGGGTGGAGGTGCTGTGCGAGGGTATGCATCTGCCCTTGGAGAACACCATGTACAAGGCCGCCGCAGGGTATAAGGAGCTGACGGGGCGGGGGGCCCTGATCCGCTGTAAAAAGCGGCTTCCCGCCGAGGCGGGCATGGGCGGAGGGTCTGCAGACGCCGCCGCCGTTCTCCGCGCCCTGCAAAAACAGCACCGCCTCCTGGACGATGGGGAATTGTACCGCCTGGCCCTGTCCGTAGGGGCGGACGTGCCCTTCTGCCTTCACGGGGGCATGTGCCGCTGTGAGGGAATTGGGGAAATCCTCACCCCCGTGGTCTGCCCGACTTTGCACTTTGCCGTCATCAAGCCTGAGGAGGGGGTCTCCACCAAAGCCCTGTTCTCCCGTTTGCCCATGCCAAGACCCAGAGTGGACACGGGGCGCGCCATGGCCCTTTTGTGCAGCGGCAGACTCACAGAGGCCGCTCCCCTGTTGCAGAACGCTTTGGAAGCCCCTGCCGTGGAGCTGGTGCCCGCCGTGGGGGAGATAAAAGAAAAGCTCCTAAGTTTAGGAGCATTGGCCGCCTCCATGACAGGCAGCGGGTCGGCGGTGTTCGGTTTGTTTGAAGAGGAAGAGGCCGCCCGCCGGGCGGTGCAGGCTCTGGGGCCTCTATACCCCTACGCCGCTTACTGCCATTCCCTATAATGGGGAGGTCTCCGGCAGACACTTTAAAAAGGCCGTGGGCAAAGGCTCCTTCCCCGTGTAGCGCACATAGCCTGGGGGCATCTCTCCTGCGGCGGCGCAGACGCACACCTGCATGTGCCACTCCACGTGGGTGAAGATGTGCTTGCGGGTATAAAACAGCACGTCCCCCGTGAGCCTGAGCCCCCAGCGGGTAAGCTGCTGTCCCGCTTCCTCTGCAGACAGGGTGCCGGGCACGTTGGGCAGTTCGTAAAGCCCCCCCAGAAGCCCTTCCTCCGGGCGGCGGCGCACCCACAGCCCCTGCTCATCCTGCAGTACAAACACGGTCAAAGCCTCCCTGCGGCGGGGCTTTTTTTTCGTGCGCACAGGGCGCAGGCTCTGGGTGCCTCTCTTTTTGGACAGGCACAGGTCCTGGAGGGGACAGCTTTCGCACCTGGGAGCCTCCGGCAGGCACACCAGCGACCCCAAATCCATAAAGCTCTGGTTCAAATCCCCCGGCCGATGGCCCATCTGCCCCTTAAGATACCCCCGAAAGTCCTTCTGTACGGCGGGAAGAAGGACATCCCGCCCATCGTCTTTCAGGCGGGCGAGAATCCGCAGCACGTTGCCGTCCACCGCTGGCTCCGGGGCATCAAAGGCAATGGAAGCAATGGCCCCCGCCGTGTAGGGGCCGATGCCCGGGAGCTTTTGAAGCTCCTCCGCCCTTTGGGGGAAGCGCCCCCCGTAGGTTTCCGTCAGCACAATGGCGGCCTTCTGGAGATTTTTGGCTCTGGAATAATACCCAAGCCCCTCCCACAGCTTTAAAAGGGTTTCTTGAGGACAGGCGGCCAGAGACTCCACCGTAGGCAGGGTCTCAAAAAAGCGTTGGTAGTAGGGAATCACCGCCGCCGCCCGGGTTTGCTGGAGCATGATCTCCGATACCCAGATGCGGTAGGGGTCACGGGTGTGCCGCAAGGGCAGATCCCGG
>CAYUHW010000131.1:0-5272 GCA_964444605.1 uncultured Christensenella sp.
ACTTCAGGGCCTGATCTTCAAACTTGGACTTGGTGAACCAGAGGACGAAGTCGTTCTTGTTCCGCTTGTTGTCGTCCTTTTCCACGCCCTCCCGGACGCCCTCCATAAGGTCTTCCTCCTCATGCTTGTTGAACACATAGTATTCCTTCAGCTTGGAGGTATCAAAGTACACGTTGCCCCCGGCCGCATAGGCATAGCCTTTCTCCAAGAGCACTTCAATCATGTGGATAAACTCCCCAATGCACCCCGTAGCGGGCTGCACCACATCGGGACGGCGAATATGCAGCTTTTCGCAGTCGGCAAAGAAAGCGTCGGTGTAGTATTGGGCAATCTCCATAACGGACTTATGCTCCCGCTTGGCGCCCTTGAGCATCTTATCTTCGCCCGTGTCTGCATCGGAGGACAGATGTCCCACGTCCGTAATGTTCATGACCCGCAGCACATCATAGCCTGCATAGCGGAGATACTTCTCCAGCACATCCTCCATAATATAGGTACGCAGATTGCCGATGTGGGCAAAATGGTAGACCGTCGGCCCGCAGGTGTACATCTTCACCTTGCCGGGCTCGTTGGTATAAAAAGTCTCCTTTTTCAGAGACAGACTGTTGTACAGCTCCATCCGTTTGCATCCTTCCTGTAAGTATTCAGATTGTAAAAAAGCAGCCCCTATAAAGACGAAGGCTGCTTCGTGGTTCCACTTTACTTCGGGAAAGATTCCTTTCCCCTCTTAGGGCCGTAACGGAGCCCGCCGTCCCGGCATACCCAATTTCTCTTCCGCCGGGCCGCTATGGGAGGCACTTGGGGGATGCATGCATAAGCGGTTCTCACCCGTCCGCTCTCTCTTGGATGCAGGGCTGTCCCTTACTCTTTCCCAATCACAGCTTTTCTCTTTAGCATTATATGTAAATCCGTCCCCCCTGTCAAGTTCTCCGCCCTTTTCCTCTGTGACATTTCCGTGAAAGTGTATTCTTCCATCACAAAAAATTTACTTGCCAACGCCGTTTTTTCGTCTATACTCAAGGTATGAAGCGCAAGGGTATTCTTTTTTTCTCCCTATTGCTGGGAGCCATCTTTTTTGTTGCCGCTCCGGGCTGCTCTTCCACCGAGGAACGGCCTGTGGCGCTGGATTTGTACGCCTTCTCCATGGGACAGGCGGACTGTCTGCTTCTCTCCTACGACGGCTATCATATTCTCATCGACACCGCAGAGGACGATGACGGAGAGGACATCGCCCAAGAGCTGGAGGATTTGGGAGTAGATACCATTGATTTGCTGATTTTGACCCACTTTGACAAGGATCACATCGGCGGTCTCCCTGCGCTTTTGGAGCATGTGCAGGTAAAAGCCTGTCTGCGCCCCGACTATGTGCGGGACAGTAAAAAGTACCGTGCCATGGAGGATGCCCTGCAAAAGCATGGCGTCCCCGTGCAATCCCTGTCTGCCGACACAGGGCTGGCCTTGGGACGGGGGCACTTCACCTTCTGGGTCTCCCCCATTCCCTACGATACAAAGGAGAAAAACGACAACGAGCTGTCCATCGTCACCCGCTTCACCTACGGGGACTGCGCCTATGTGTTCATGGGGGATGCGGAACAGCGGTGGCTGGATGCCCTTTGCTTTAAGGGCTATGATTTGACCTGCAACGTGCTCAAGGCCCCCCACCACGGGGAATGGGAAGACAACATTTCTGCCTTGGCTCCCTTAGCTTTACCTGAGTATGTGCTTATAAACGATTCCAAAAAGAACCCTGCAGACGAAAGAACCCTCTCCGCCTTTACCCTGCTGGGCGCCACCCCCCTTTGCACCGCCGACGGCACCATGCACTTGACCTCCGACGGAAAGCGAGTTTGGATAGGAGAAGGTTCCTAAGGCTTTTCTCCCCAAGAATGGCTTTTATAAAACAGGCGGCCTTCTGTGCATGCTGATATACTTCATCTCCCAGGATGCGCTCCTGTGGGAATCATATTCGCTTTTTGCACAGCCCCGGCAAAGATCCTCAGCCATTTCCAAAAGGACATCCTTGCACTCAAGGTTTTCCTTCCACTTTTCCTCCATAGCTTCATACCCTACAAGGGCGCCGAGGATGTTCCCGGTTACGGCCCCTGTGGAGTCGCTGTCGCCCTTATGATTGACGGAGGCGATGAGCCCCTTTGAAAAGTCCTTTTCGTATTTGAGACTGCAGTATATGGCAATGGCCAGGGTCTCCTCCGCCACCCATCCTTCGCCCAGAAGGTGAATGTTCTCAAGATCCTCCCCGCTATTTTCGGAAAGGCTGACGGCACGGTCTATGAGTTCCGTCAGCTCCCTTATATGCTCGTCCCCTGCAAACAGTCTTTCGGCCGCTTCCTTCGCCTCCAGTACAATCTCCTTCAGGCACCGCTTTTCCCCATAGACAATGGCGTGAATGATGTGGCAAAGCACCGCCGCCGGCATGTATCCCAGGGAGTGCCCGTGGGTGATGGCGGCAATCTGCGCCGCTTCCATGTCCAGCTTGTCCCCTTCTATCCGATCAATGAAAGCCACGGGAGCCACACGCATGACCCCGCCGCAGCCCTTACTGTTGTTGATGGGGTCGGCAATGTAGTCGTCCCTTTCTCCCTCTTCTTCCCTCTGCCGCAAAGCGGAAAGGCAGGTATTCCCGGGCGCCCTGCGGGCATAGAGAGCGGGCACATCGCACAGCCAGGAGCTTTGATGGTATTTTCTTTTGGCTCTGTCTTGAAAGGAGCCCCTTTGGGTGTACAGCCAATCCTCATACGCCTTGGCCGCAAACCCTCTCGGCGTCCCCCAAATTCCCTTCATAAACCCTATGGTGTCCCCCGCCAGCAGGCCGTTGGCCGTAAAGAGGGTCATCTGGGTATCGTCGGAAATTAGGGCCTTCCCCGTTTCATCGTCCAGTTCGTATTCCGTAATGCCCTGTTTTCCGTAGCGGCCGAAGATCTCCCTCTCCCCCAAAAACTCAACGGCATAGCCAAGGGCATCCCCTGCGGCACCTCCCAAAAGACAGCCTCTGATGGCGTCCAAGAGCATTTCCATTTGTCTCTGTTCGGCCTCATCCCCATAAAAATGCTCAAAATTCCGCATAAATTCCTTAAAATTATATTGGCTTCGGGTTCTGTCCAGCACAGCAAAGTCGATTCTTCTAAAGAAGCTCTCGGCCTCCATACCATGAAAGCTGAATTCTTTCAGTGCCTTATAGAACAAGTCGGATACCAAGCGGGCATCGTTTCCGAAGGCGCCGCATCCGAAGGCTCCCAAAACCAGCGTATCGTACCCCCAATGGGCGGCGCATTTGAGCATACCGCAGATACGGCGGTAAAACATCTCCCCAAAGGCCGCTTCGCTGAGCCCTTCCTTTCCGTATGTAATCATGGGCGCGGCACAGGTCAAAACGGAAACCACTGCAGTTTCCTCCAGCAGTGCCCCCTCTGCATCCTTGAAAATCTCCACGTCGGGGGTCAATATAATGGCGTCCGACCCCATGAAGGTGTTTAAGGAGCGGTTGTATCGGTAATATTTTTGCGCCTCCTCGCTTTCCAAAGACAAAAGCAGGGAGCTTTTGCGGCACAAATCCTCCTCCTGGGCACGGGCGCCCCGCCGAACGCCGCCGCCGGGATTTACGGGATTGGCAAAATTCAGCACCAGCACTTTTCCGTCCTTCCCCTTTGAACGCAGGCACTCATTCTGCTCCAGCGCCATGGTGAAGGAATCCGTATTGCGGCAGCCGATGTCCATGGGTTCCTTTGTGCGCCCGGAGTCAGGTTCCCCGCAAGGCACAATTTTCTCCACGTCCTCAGGCAAATACACACGGCAGACCTGCATCTGTTCCAATGTCAGTTTGGTGCCTCCCCCTTTGCAAATGCGCAATGTGTCTTCCAGCATCTCCACGTTTTCATAGTGTGTCATTGCATTCCTTCTCCTTTTTCCTTGTGCGCGCTTGTTTTTCCTTCCTGCGCATTAAAATTTTAACGTTCCCCCAAAAGCAATGTCAATAGCCGCTAACGTACAAAAACAGACGGCATAAGAGCCGCCTGTTTTATTGAAATTTTCGTTTTATATCACTGCAGGTTCAGTCTGCGGTTGAGAATCAAGCGGGTAAAGAGGAAGTAGATAAGCCCCTCTATGACAACCAGCAGCAGCACCACCAGCAGTACCAGCAGCAGCATGCCCAGAGCCGAAGCAACCTGCTCCGGTGTGCCCTGTATCATGCTCAAATACCTGTACATCTCTTTGGACAGGAACGTGGAAACAGGCTCGATGGAAGCTAAGTCCAGGATGAGCACATTCCGCAGGGTGGACTCGGCTATATGGATGCCGATGAAAGCCAGAATAGACAGCACGCCCCGGCCCTTATTGGCCAGATGCCCTATGCTCATGGACAGATAGCACTGGAAAACAACCGCAAACACGGAAGCCACCAGAATCAGCAGGCACACCACCCCGCAGGCAATGACGATGGCCACGCCGCCTGAGGTCAGATACCCCTCCAGCTCTGCCCCCGCCTGCCACAGTTTGTCCAAGGGCAAATCCCGAATCTGCAAAAGCAGGGAGGCAACGCAGCATACGGTGGTGCCCAAAAACAGCAGTACCGCCGCCACCGCCTTGGACCAGAGAATGACGTCCGTAGACACGGGAAGGGTAAAAACGAGATACCCGTTGTCCTGAAGCAAGCCCTTATAAAAGCGGTTGATCATAAACACAAAGGCCACTACCTGCACGGCGATAACCGCCACCACATAGGCAAGGAGGATGCCAAAGCTCACCGTAACCCCCATAGGGGTCTCCATCATCTTCCTCAGGGTGAAGCCGTTCAAAATCCCCAGTGCCAGGATGGCCGCCCAAAAGGGAATAAACACCCGCCACAGGGCGCGGAATTCATATTTTAGCAGCTTACGCATGATCCTCATCCTCCTTCACTTCTTCGGCGGCCGTTTCTTCCGCCTCATTTTCGCAGGGCGCTTCCCCCTGAGGCGCCCCCAAGGGTATGGCTTCCGCCTTAGACGCTTCCTCTGCAGGCGATTCTGCAGGGGTAATTACCAGACGGGGCTTGTTTGATTTTTCAGGCATGACTCTGAAAATCTCACGGAACAGGGCGTCCAGGGTCTTTCCTTCCTTCTCCCGAATATCGTCTACGGCATCATGGCGCACCACCACGCCCTCCTTCAGGAAGATGGCCTCGTCCAGCACTTTTTCAATGTCTGCAATGAGGTGGGTGGAAATAATCACCGTTCCCGCAGGATTGTAGTTGGTGAGAATGGTCTGGAGGATGTAGTCC
>CAYUHW010000132.1:0-5270 GCA_964444605.1 uncultured Christensenella sp.
CCTCATGGGTATCCCGACGGCGGCTCCAAGGATCGCCGAAACGCTGCCAATCGTCGGCGGCCTCGTTCTGGAAGCCGTCCCGCCAGCTCTGCTTAAACAGACCGTACTTGTAGCGGATGCCGTAGCCGTCCAAAGGCAGGTTCATGGTAGCGGCAGAGTCCAAGAAGCAGGCGGCCAAACGCCCCAGACCGCCGTTGCCCAAGGCACAGTCTTCAACTTCCTCAAACATATTGATATCCAGCCCGTTGTCTGCAAAGGCCTGCTTCACTTCCTCCAGTATGCCGAGGTTGTACAGGTTGTTATAGACCATGCGGCCGGTCAGGTATTCGGCAGAAAAATAGTAGGCGCTGCGGCTGCGCTCATGCACATGACGGCTTTCATACCAGTTGTCGGCAATGCCGTTCATGATGACACTGCCCAGGGCATTGTGAAGCTGATACACCGTGGCTTCCTTCAGGGAAACCTCGTATTGCTGCTTCAGGATCTTTTCAACGTCTTGTAAAATCTTGTTCACTCGATCAAACCCTTCCTCAAAATAACATTACGCCATTTAAACTCAGTATAGCATCATCCGGCTCTCATTGCAAGAAAAAAACGCTACCGGAAATCCTTTTCGGAAACGTTTCCGAACCGTAAAAGTGCTTTTCGATGCTTTGAGATTCTAACCAGTACAATCATGCTTTGACAGTGGGGGCGAACTGGGGTATACTACTACGGACAACAGGGACAAGGGAAAGGAATCCACACGCATGGCAAAGCTATATTTCCGCTACGGGGCTATGGGCTCCAGCAAGACGGCCAACGCCCTTATGGTGCGCTACAATTATATGGAACGGGGCAAGCATCCTCTTATGCTGAAGCCCTCCACCGACACTCGGGACGGAGCCCGCATCATTCGCTCCCGCTGCGGACTGGAGGCGGCATGCACCCTTATGGAAGAACTGGACATGGAAAAGGTCAAAGCCCATGTTTACGATTGCCTCATCGTAGACGAAGCCCAGTTTTTGTCCAAAGAGCAGGTGGAGTTGCTGGTTTCTATCTGCGATGATTTGGACATCCCCGTCATCTGCTACGGGTTGAAGACGGACTTTCAGGGGAACTTCTTTGAGGGCAGTCACTGGCTTTTGGCTCGTGCCGATGCCATCGAAGAGGTCAAAACCATTTGCTGGTGCGGCCGCAAAGCCACGCAAAACGCCCGTCTGGACGGCAAAGGGCATGTAACCAAGGTGGGGGAACAGGTGGTGCTGGGTGCCAACGATACCTACATCGGTCTGTGCCGAAAGCACTGGCGGCTGGGAGACCCCGGCCCGGGCCTGCGGGCGGAGAACTGGGAGCCTGAAGCGTGAGCTCGTCTCGGCAGAAGAAGGGGCATACCCTGTACGGCACCATCGTCTTCTGCATTGCAGGGGTGTGCTTGCAGCTATTGTATCTGCTCATATATCCCACGGGAGATGTGTGCCGCCGGCTGGAGTATGCGCTGGTGCTGGTATGTCTGGGCTATTCTCTCTACGCCCGCAGTTTGGACGTGGAGGGGTGTCTGTGCGTCACGGCCTTGGCCTTTACGGCGGCGGCGGACTTCTTTCTGGTGGCTCTGCGGGAAGCACAGCTTATTCCCGGTCTTTCCATGTTTCTGGCGGCACAGCTTTGTTGGGCAGGGCGGCTTTTATATCTGGAGGAAGGGAAGCGGCGGCTGACCCATCTTGCACTCTGGGCATGTACGGCAGGGACGCTGGCCGTTGTGGCCATTATCATCGCCCGCGGGGCGGATTTGCTGCTGCTTTTGGGCGCATGCTATTTCTCTTTGCTGGTAACCACGGCGCTGTTTGCTTGGCTCACGCCTAAAAACCTGCTCTTTGCTTTGGGCATGACGCTGTTTGTGGGCTGTGATCTTTTCGTCATGGCCAACAATGCGGGGGCATATATGGATCTTGCGGACGCCCCTCTTTTTAAAGCCATGAGCACGGTGCCCTTCAACATGGAGTGGCTCTGCTACGGCCCCAGCCAAATGCTCTTAGCCCTCAGTGCCCGAGGAGGCATGGACTTGGAGCCCATGGAAGCATAAACACATATCTCCGGTTTTGCCGGGGATTTTTCTATTCTCCGAAAGATTACTCCATGTCCAAAAAGTACATCAGCCCCTGCTCCTGAAAGCAGTCCCACATATCTTCCGGCGAGGAGGGCGTGGGAAGAAAGGCCTTGCCGGTATTCTCCAAAGCGCTTTCCAATCCTACAAGAGCGGAAAAGGGAGCAAACTGGGCGGCTCGGTTTATGACCGCCATAGGCGGATGCTTGGGCGGGCAGGGGGGACGGGACAAGGTAAGCATATTGCCGTATTCTGAATCCATTTTGATCTCCTGATGAGGGCAGGGGCTAAGCCCGATGCCCTCCAATCTGTTCGTTTCGGGCGATGGCGGTAGCGCCCTCCTTTAAGTCCATACCGCGGAAGATGGCATTCTTTCCGAATTTCTTTTTAATGCGCAAAGCGGCTTCCTGCCGCTGCCGTTCCTGTTGCCGCAACTTGTTTTGCGCTTCCCGCTCCGCTTGCACGGTTTCCCAATTTTCAAAGAGATTCAGTTGCTCTGCCAGGGGATAAGTTGCAGAAACTTCCCCTTCCTTCAGCACATTTTCTGCGGTAATGTTCAGCCGCCGCACCAGCAGCTGACTGTTTACGATACGGTCAAAAAGTTCGCTGGCCGCTTCCCGCAATTCCGGTGTGGAGGAGGTGGGGGAGGAGAGATGCACCGTGCCGTGGGCACTTTTTGGCACAGGGCGGCCATAGTGATCCGTGGTAAAAGCACCGGCGTACTCTCGGCGAAGAAGAGGGTCTGAAAGATTCTCCCTGTCGTACCCCACCGTGACGGTCAGCTGGCTTGTGAGCAGTTTCTGCTCTACCAAATCCAGGGACAGCGCTTCCGCCATCTCCCGCAGAATCAAGCGGGCAGAGGAGAAGGTGTGGGGCTCCTGCAGTACCTGACCGGAGCTGACACTTTTAAACTCGGGCTTATACTGCTTAATATCCTGCATGGTGCAGTTTTCTATCCCCCAGGCGTGATCGATGAGCAGTTCCGCATTGATTCCGAAAAGCCGATACAGAAGCTCTTGATTATAATACTCGTCCGCCTTTCCCAAAGAGCAGCGGGCAATGTCGCCCATGGTATACAGGCCCTGATTTTCCAGCTTTTTTGCGTATCCGTGCCCAATGCGCCAAAAATCCGTAAGAGGACGGTGGTTCCACAGGCGCTCCCGATAGCTTTGCTCCGTCAGCTCCGAAATTCTGGCTCCGTTTTCATCCGGCGGCATATGCTTGGCGTCAATGTCCATGGCCACCTTGGCAAGGTATAGATTGGTGCCCACTCCGGCCGTAGCCGTGATGCCCGTCTCCTTCAATACCTCCTGCATCAGCATAACGGCCAATTCCTTGGGGGTAAGACCGTAGGTGTGCAGGTATCCGGAAACATCCATAAACACCTCGTCGATAGAGTAAACATGGATGTCCTCAGGGGCAATATATCTTAGATATATGCCGTAAATTTTGGAGCTGACTTCAATATATCTGGCCATGCGGGGCATCGCCGCATAAAAGCCCAGGGACAGAGCGGGATTCTTTAGCTCCTGGCAGGTATACGCTTCCCCCGTAAAGCGGCGTCCGGGTGCCTGCTCTTTGCGCATGCGGTTCAAATTCTCCACTTGCTGTTTCACCTCAAAAAGGCGGGGACGGCCGGGAATCCCCAAGGCTTTCAGGGCAGGGGAAACCGCCAGACAAATGGTCTTGTCCGTTCGGCTTTCATCCGCTACCACCAGATGAGTGCGCAAAGGATCCAGCCCCCGATCCACGCACTCAACGGATGCATAAAAGGACTTCAAATCAATGGCAATGTAGCAACCCACTTCGTCTCTCCTCTCTCACTTCCGCTCCCCTATAGTATAACACGAACTTTTGTTCGTGTAAAGCGGAAGAAAACGGAAGGGGGAGGGGTTGCGATGAGCCACATAAGAAATTCTTTGAGGTCGATTGGGACTGCTGTTCAAGACTACTTGAAAATGAAAGAAAAATGATTTATAATAAAACAAAAAGCTAATAAACTTTATGGCAGATAATCCCGTTGTCTACCATAATGCAAAATTTGAACGACAGTTCTTGCGGGAAGCTTGTTTGCGTGAAGAGAAAGAGGTGCCGAAAAATTCGTTTACGGATACGCTGGCCTTGCACGGCGGGTTTAATAAACGGCTGTGCCTCGTTGCCAGCCGTCCAGTGCTTGTCGCCTTTTGCATCCTCATACACCCACGGGGTAGGTCTGCCACCGGGGTAATACTTTCCTGTCCCGAATTCCACATAAGGCGCATACTCCACGTTTGTCCCGATGTATGCCGCAAGCAGACTTGAGTCAACCGTATGCGTGATGCTGTTTTGCAGTCTCCCAGTGTCCAAAGGACAAAGGTCAACGGCGTATCCCTCTGCCTCACTTCCGCACCGCTCCAAAGCCCTCAGTGATGCCGCCCGCAGTCTTGCCTTTGCGTTTGCGACGTTGCTTTTATAAATGATGGCCACACTGTCTCCTTTCTCGGCATAACAAAAGACGGGCTGTTGCCCGCCTTATCTGTTACAAGTATTCCCGTTCTAAATCCACGTCAAGCCCAAACTCTTTCAGCTCAGCATCGGCAATGTCAAGCTCGCTTTTCAAAATGTCAAGCATTTCATAATAGGCAAGATTTCTTCCGGCTTTGTATTCGTCCTCCCTGTCTGCTCGTGATTCTTCTACCGCCTCTTTGGCGTTTTCAAGCAACCTCGCAATGATGTATCTAAGTGTTTCAGCGTTTAGATTTTCCATGTCACTTCCCCCTTTGTTTCAGCTCTTCGCTTCTGTTGTTCTTTGATTCCTCAAAGTTGGAAATTTCTTTGTTCCAATGTTTTATAAGTCCAGCCTTGCGTTTCTCGCTGTAAGATTCCCATCCGTCAACATATTTCTCTGGGTTTTTAATCTTTGCCTTGTGTTCCTCGATGTTCTTTGTTAGACTATCGATGCCACGTTTCAGCGACTTTGTTGTTTGCTTTTTCAAATCCTGTTCCGCAAACAACTGTAAATTCATTGGTTGCCTTATTATACCATTTTTAGCTGATTTTTCAAGGTTTTCCTTCCACTCCAGCCACTCAGAGTATGTCATGTCGCTCACGACCACGTTCTTCCCCTCACGGGGTCACGGACACGGATTTTCCTCGGCTCGGCTTCTATGCTGTCCTTCTCCACCGTGCATATGGCATGGTGCAATGA
>CAYUHW010000133.1:0-5154 GCA_964444605.1 uncultured Christensenella sp.
AACCCCTGACCTCAACATTGCGAACGTTGCGCGCTACCAACTGTGCTAATGCCCCGTATTTTTTCTGCGACACTTATTATACACCACCGGCAGAAAAATGCAAGCTTTTTTTGCACGTCAATCCATTTTCTCCAAAACGCCCTGCACTACACGGCGGGCGGTATCCTGCCCCAGCACGCAGGTGACCAGGGTGACGATTCTGTCCCCTTTCTTGGGGGTGATGCCGGTGTCGATGTCCGAAGCCTCCAGACACGTCTTGATATATGCCGAAAAGTCAGCATCGCCGTCAAACTCCGTCTTCGCATAAAAGCTGCCCAACTCTGCTTCGTAGGAGGCAAAGATGTGCACATACCAGCCTCCCTCGGGGGTGTACAGCTCCATAAAGGGGTGAGATTCATAATAGCTTTGTCGGGCATACTTATAGAGATTTCCAAACATGGCGCCGCTGTTCATACGGTGGCCGTGAATGAGGGTGTTTTTGTCTGCAAATTCCGTATCGGCCCAGGACTCAATAAACAGGGTGCCGGCAGAACTGCTCCGTCCCTGATAGCTGTGGGTCAGGTAGTAGCCTTCGTCCCGCTTGGCATTGGCCGCAGCCACGGGGTAGCTCAAAGAGGTATCGGGGAGGTACAGCCAGGCAACGATGTCCTCGTTGCTTTTGATGAGTTTATTAAAATCCACCTCCAGCCTGCCGCCGGTTTCTTCGGGAGCATAAGGAGTATGGGTGGGTATTGGTGTGGGAGAAGCCGCAGGGATTTGAGTGGGCGCAGAAGAAGAGGCGGGGGAGGCGGAAGTTCCTTGCGTGGGAGCGGGAGAGGGGGCATCCGTAGGCACGGGGGTAGGAGCGGGGGTCACCAGACGGAGGGCATCGGAGGCCAGCGCTTCGTATTCCTTTTCGTTCTCCCGATCCTCCAGCCAGTAGGCAGCAAGACCCAGCGTGCATAGAACAATGGCCGCTGCCAGAATGCAGGCGATAAGGGTCAGGCGTCCTTTACGGGTCATGGAAATCTCCTTTTTCTTTTCTCCCAAAGAGGGGTGCTTTGAGTATACACGTTTTTTCCCCTGCTGTCAAAGGCAGGAAAAGGAAGGGGAAGATATGGGCGGCAACGGAAAAAAGTTGAAAGCTTCCCGGTGCGGACAGTGGAGTTTCTTTTCTTTTTATGATATACTTTCTCTGACAAAAGTTCGAGAGAAAGGGAATGGGCAGGAACCGAAATGATTGTTTTTATTATGGGAGCCTCTCATACGGGCAAAACGCTCCTTGCCCAGCGGCTGCTTGAAACATACAAGTATCCGTATTTGTCCATGGATCATTTGAAGATGGGGCTGATTCGCAGCGGCAGCACGGCGCTGACGCCCATGAGCGGCCACGACGAACTGACTGCATATCTGTGGCCCATTGTGCGTGAAATGGCAAAGACCGCCATAGAGAATAAGCAGAACCTGATTGTGGAAGGCTGTTATTTTCCTTTTGATTGGCAAAAGGACTTTACGGAGGAATGTCTTTCGAGCATTCGGTGCTGCTGCCTTGTTATGAGCGAAGGGTACATATGAAAGCATTTTGACGACATCAAGCGGTTTGCAAACGCCATCGAAACCCGTTTATGCGATGAAGATTGCACCATGGAGCGCATGCTGGCGGAGAATAAAAAGGTGCTGGAAGAGGCAAAGAAAAATCATCTCTCCTGCATTCTTGTGGAGGATCGGTACGAAATTTGTCCGAACTTGTGATTTTTCCCATAAAAAGACGCACTTTTATGGCTTTTTGCTGACGGGTATGCATGCCCATCCTGCCTGATACAACCTTTTTGCGGGCGGCGCCCTATTGTCAAAAGTCCGTTTTTTTGATACACTTAGCTTACGTTTGGGAGGTATGAAATGCCATTCTTTGTAAAGGGAACTGCCCTGAAGCAGCTGTCCATTCTTTATGCCCTCCGCATTGCGCCTACGGAACTGACGGAGGGACAGCTTTTTGCCTGTGTATACGCCTGCTGTCAGATGAGCTGGTTTGAATTCTGCGAGGAACTCCCCTATCTTATGGAAGAGGGACATGTGACGGAGGTACCCCGGGCCTTTGGCCAGGGGCTGGGACTGACGGAGTCAGGCCTTCAGGCACTGCGTATGTTCGAGGATTCCGTTCCCCGCTCCACACGCACGGCCATAGAGACCTACATGCAGGAGAATCGGCAGAATCTCACCAGAGAAAAACAGCTTGTTACCTCCATGGAGGAGCTGCCGGAGGGGGGACAGCTTGTCAGCTTCAAGGCTTTGGAGGGGGAGAGAACCATACTGGAGATTAAGCTCAGCGTGGCTTCTCGGGAACAGGCCTTACGCATGCGCTCCCACTGGAAAGAAGCTTGTGAAGACCTTTATGCCTGCATCTGGGACAAGCTGGAGCAGGATGGCAAGGAACAGGAATAAAAGCATTCAATGAACAAAGTGCATATGAGGAATTTGGGATTATGGATTTAAGCAGACTTAACGGACCTCAGCGGGAGGCCGTTCAACATACGGAAGGCCCATTGCTGGTTTTGGCGGGGGCAGGCAGCGGCAAGACCCGGGTGCTGACCACCCGCATTGCCTATTTGATGGCGGAAAAGCACGTAGCGCCCTACCATATTCTGGCGCTGACCTTTACCAACAAGGCCGCCCGGGAAATGCGGGAGCGCATTGAAAAGCTGGTGAAGGAGGATGCAGGCTCCATCTGGATTCACACCTTCCATGGCTTCTGTGCCCGTGTGCTGTCCATGGAGATTGAGGCCTTGGGGTATACCAAACGCTTCGTTATCTATGACGAGGACGATCAGCGTTCCCTCATCGGCCGCATTATCAAAGATTTGAATCTCAACGACAAGATTTTCTCCAAGGGGATGCTCTCCAACCTCTTCTCCGAGGCTAAGAACCATTCCCTCCATCCTGCGGAGTATCTGCGGCAGGGGTATCAGCCCCAGCAGGTTATGGATGCCTTTGCCCTGTATGAAAAACGGCTGAAGGAAGCCAATGCCCTGGACTTTGACGATTTGCTCTTGAAGACCATTCAGCTTTTTGAACAGCATCCCGATGTGGCGGAGAAGTACCGCCTTCACTTCAGGTATATTTTGGTGGACGAGTATCAGGACACCAACATGGCCCAGTACCACATCGTCAAGCTCTTGGCCAAGGATCACCGCAACCTTTGCGTGGTCGGCGACGATGACCAGAGCATTTACGGCTGGCGGGGGGCAGACATTCGCAACATTCTGGAGTTTGAAAAGGACTTCCTCGGTGCCCATGTGGTGCGGCTGGAGCAGAACTATCGTTCCACTGCGCCCATTTTGAACGCCGCCAACGAGGTAATCGCCCACAATCAGGGACGCAAGTCCAAACGCCTGTGGACGGAGAACAAGCAGGGACAGCCTATTACTGTCTTTGAAGCACGGGGAGAGCGGGAGGAAGCGGTATATATTGCCGAGCGGATTCTCAATGGCCGCCGCATGGGGAATAGATACGATAAGTATGCGGTGCTGTACCGCACCCATGCCCAGAGCCGTGTGTTGGAAATGTCCCTTCAGTCCTACGGCATTCCCTACAAGGTCTATGGCGGCACCTCCTTCTTTAGCAGAGCGGAGGTCAAGGACATCATTGCTTATCTGCGTTTGATCTGCAACGCTTCCGACGATGTGGCCTTTGCACGGGTAGCTAACGTGCCCAGACGGAACATCGGCGCCGTGGCCATGGAGGAAGTGCGGACGGAGGCGGCGGAGCGGGGGTTGCCCCTGTTCTCCGTGCTTATGGATCCGGAGCATATCTCTCTGCGCACCAGAGCCAAGTTCGGCCTCTTTACGGATATCATCGAGGAGTATTTCGGCCTCTACGGCACCATGCCCCTGCAGGAGCTGACGGAGCGTCTGCTCAAGCGTATCGGCTATGAAGCGTACCTGAAAGAGGATAAGAAGCAGAATTTTGAAACCCGCCTGGAGAACGTCAAGGAATTGCTGGGCTACATGAGTGAGTTTGAGTCCCAGTTTGACGATCCGGAGGGAGACGTACTGCAGTCCTTTCTCAACACTGTGTCCTTGTTTATGAATGCGGACAATGTGGACGAGGAAAGCGGTAGCGTGAATATGATGACTTTGCACTCGGCCAAAGGACTGGAGTTTGACACGGTGTTCCTTTGCGGCATGGAGAACGGCATCTTCCCCTCCCAGCAGTCTCAGGGAAATCCGGAGCGGCTGGAGGAGGAACGGCGGCTTTGCTACGTGGGCATTACCCGCGCTAAGGAAAAGCTGTACATGACCTATGCCGTCACACGCATGCTGTACGGGCAGTTCTCCAACCAGACCCCCTCCTGTTTCTTTGAGGAGATGGGGGACACGGTGACTATGCCCGGAAGCCGAAGGAGAGAGGAGAGCCGCTCGGAGGGCTATCGCAGCGGCGCCCAGACCTATGGCGGAGAAGGGCGCAGTACGCCCATGCACCGCAACGGCCCCGTAATGCCCAGAAGCGAAGTGCGCATGCCCCCCGTAAAGGTGGAGGGCACCAAGCCTGCCGCCATGAAGCCCAAGGCCGCTGCTGTAAATGTAAAATGGGCGGATGGAGACAGAGTCCGTCATGCGGTCTTCGGAGAGGGCAGTATTGTAGGCGTAGAGGGGCACGGTGCCTCTACCATTTTGAAGATTCGCTTTAAGTCCGGAGCGGAGAAGCGGTTTGTGGCCTCTTCCGCCCCCTTAACCAAGCTGTAATCGGCGGAGCCAATAAAGGAGAAAGCCTATGGAGCCCATACAACGGATGCAGGAACTGGCGGATAAGCTCAAGGCATATGCCGCCGCCTATTATGAACAGGACGCCCCTTTGGTATCCGATGGGGATTACGATAAGCTGGAAGCGGAGCTTCTGGCCTTGGAACAGGAGACGGGCATTGTCCTTCCCGACAGCCCCACCCATCGGGTCGGAGGCGCACCTCTGGATAAATTTGAAAAGCATACCCACCTGGGGCGGCTGTGGAGTCTGGATAAGGTTCGTTCCGCAGAAGCCGTAGGGGATTGGATGCGCCGGGTTCGTCAGCTTTCCGGAGGCGAAGAAGAGGCAGAATATGCCTTGGAATATAAGTTCGACGGTCTGACCATCAATTTGACCTATGAAAACGGGCGCTTGGTCGGAGGCGCCACCCGGGGC
>CAYUHW010000134.1:0-5153 GCA_964444605.1 uncultured Christensenella sp.
GAAGGCCAGCGTGGCAACGCTGAAGGCCTCCTCCTCCCTTTGGGGGACACGGCCAAGAAAGCGGGCGGTTTCCCGGCGGATAAAGGGCATATATTGTTCTATGAGACCGTCGGCGGCGGAAGCGTCCTTTTGTGCCGCCAGCACCAATGTCTCCATGGTTTCGTCCATACAGTGTACCTCTGTATACAGAATCCGCGGGCAGTCGGGAAAAACCGGGGTCGCGGAAAAATTTCTTCTTTATTTATATCACGGCTTGCCCTTTGGAGCAAGAGAATTAGGGCGGCGGGCTTTTTCTTTTTTTCCGCCTGTGCTATACTGAAACAAAAGAAAACTGCAGGAGACGTGTATGAACTACGAAGGACAGATCTGCCGAGGCCCCATGGAGCGGGGAAGCTATATGCTGCCTGTGGCGGCGGGATGCCAATACAACCGCTGCCGCTTCTGTATGCTCTTTAAGCACCTTCGCTACCGGGAATTGTCCATGGAGGAGATTGAAGGGGAATTAAAGCGGGTGCAGGCCTTGGGCGGCCGCCCTCAGCAGGTCTTTTTGGGGGATGGCAGTGCCTTTTGCATGGACACCCAACGCCTTGAGGAGATTTTGAAGCTGGTGAAGGGGTATTTCCCCGAGGTACAGCGCTTTCACATGGACGCAACCGTGAGGGGCGTAGAGCAAAAATCCCAAGAGGAGCTGGAAGAGCTTCGGGCTCTGGGGGTCCATCGGCTGTATCTGGGCATTGAAACGGGGCTGGAGGATGTGCTTGCTTTTATGGACAAGGGACACACCTTAAAAGAAGCCTACAGGCAGACGGAGCGGCTGCAGGCGGCGGGCATTGAGTACGGCGCCCACATTATGACGGGCATTGCAGGCCATGGCCGCGGGCAGGAAAACGCCGAGGCAACGGGAGAGTTCCTCTCCTGCACCAAGCCGGCGGCCGTCATCAATTTCTCCATGTTCCTCCATAAGCGGGCGCCTCTGTATGCGTCCATCGCCCGAGGGGACTTTGTTCCTGCGGAGGAGAAGGAGTCCTTGGAAGAAGAGCACCGCCTGCTGGAAATACTGCAAAGCGACGGACTGGACTATGACGGCTTCCACGATGCCATAGCCCTGCGGGTGCGGGGAAACCTGCCCAGGGACAGGGAAAAGATGCTATTGGTGCTGGAAAGAGCCATGGAGGCGCAAAAAAATAAACCGCCCGTGTTTGCCTGGGCGGAGTAAAATGGGGGAGCGCCGGCGGCGTTCCCCTTTTATATGGCTTGCTTTATTGCTTTTTTCCGAAGAGCCGCTTTAAAAGCCCGGGCTTTTTTTCCACGGCGGGGTACTCGGGGGCAGGCAGGGACAGCTCCTTGCGCCCGCCTTCCGAAGCCACGGTGACATGGAGGCGGAAGTTCTCATACAGCCCCTGCAAAAGCCCCAGTTCCTTGACAAGGGGCTGGACTTCCTGCTCCGTGTTCTGCAGATTGATGTAGTAATCCATCACGTTGTCCCGGCACTTCTTGGGCATACCGCTTTTGTACAGCCCCTCCAGCCCGCCCTGTATGCTCAGGGCTTCGGCGTGGTAAAAGCGGGGGCTCATCTGCAAAAGAATCATGTGGGCGGCGGAACCGTCCTTCTTGGGCAGGGGCAGGGAGGAGGAGACGAAAGACACGCCCACATCCTTGGCTAAGGCCGTCCTGCTTTCCATGGACACCCGTGGGTCGGGGTGGCGAAGCTGTTTTTTTATCTCGGGGCTTAGCTGACAGAGAATCTCGTCGCACAGCACCTCTTCAATGGCCTTGTTCAAAAGCCCCAGCATCCCCTGCCGCTTTTCCTCCGGCAGCCGCTCCAGCAAAGACTGTACAAATGCATCCATGGTCTTTCTCTTCCCTTCTTATCAAATTGTTTTTCAAGCGTCCTGAATTATTTTCAGTGTAGCACGGATTTCACGGGAAGACAAGGAAAAAAGCAGTTTTTAAAAGCACCTTTCCCTTATTTTCGGGCCTTGGCCGGAGCGGCGTTGGTATATGCCTCGTCTCCGTGACCTCCCGAAGGATTTGGAGGAAGGGAGGCAGCTTTACGGGGGCACTTTCCGAGGGCAGTTCGATTTCCATCAGCACCGCCTCCTTACGTTTATAGAATATACCTGTTTTGAGATAAACAAAACGGGGAAGGAGCCGAATAGCGGTAGAATCTTGCAAAATATCGTCAAAAACGATGCAAAAGCTGCTTTGTTCGACAATACCTTTTTGAAAGCGGAGGCGGGAGGGGCTATACTATAGGCAAACCGAAACATTTCATAAGGAGCGTACAGCTATGACCAGAGACTTGCCGGAACGGTTTGCGGAGTTCGGAGATGCCCGAAAGAACGGGTTTTTAAAGGTAAAAGGCATTAAGGAGCAGGGGGGACGGATTGCGGGGATCTTCTGCACCTTTACACCCTCGGAGATTCTGGATGCGGCCGGGTTCACCCCTGTGAGTTTGTGCGGCATGAGCGGGGAGACCATCGGGGCGGCGGAGGCGGATTTGCCCAAGAACCTGTGCCCTCTCATTAAGTCCAGCTACGGCTTTGCCCTGACGGACAAGTGTCCCTACACCTATTTTTCCGACCTCATCGTGGGAGAGACCACCTGCGACGGAAAGAAGAAGATGTACGAGCTTCTCAACGACATTCGCCCCACCTATGTCATCAAGCTCCCCCAGGGCATGAGCGAGGACAGCCTGCCCTGGTGGACGGCGGAACTGCGGCGGTTTAAGGAATATTTGGAGAAGACCTTTGATTTGACCATTACGGACGAGGACTTGCGGCAGGCGGCTCGCCGGAGGAACGAGGAGCGCAGAGAGCGCATGGCCCTTATGGAGCTGCAGAAGCAGGATCCTCCCGTGGCAAGGGGCTATGATTTTTATAAGACTCTGGAGGGTTCCGGCTTCCTCTTTGATCATGAGGAGCGCATGGAGAAGTTCCGCTCCCTGAGAAAGGAAGTGGAGAAGACGGCCAAGGAGACGGGAGGGATTCCGGGCACCAAGCGGATTCTGGTTACGGGCTGTCCCATCGGCGGCGTTATGGAGAAGACGGTGAAGACCATTGAGCAGTGCGGGGGCACGGTGGTGTGCTTTGAGAACTGCGCCGGCATTAAGGCCGCCTACCAGATGGTGGACACGGAAGCTGAGGACATTCTGGAGGCCATTGCACGGCGGTATTTGGACATCGGCTGTGCGGTCATGACCCCCAACACCGTGCGCATGGACTTGCTCAGAAAGCTGGTGCAGGAATACAAGGTGGACGGCGTGGTGGAAATCGATCTGCAGGCCTGCACCCCCTACACCGTGGAGAGCCGCACGGTCAGCCGGGAGATGGAGAAGCTGGGACTGCACTGCTTGGCCCTGGAGACGGACTACTCTGCCGGGGACGCCGGTCAGCTTGCCACCCGTCTGGAAGCCTTTATGGAAATGCTGTGATTGCCTGCGGCAGGGAAATCTGTGCTTTGCGCAGGTGAAATATTGCTGCGCAATGTGAAACCTGCCTTTCAGGCAGGTTTAGGAAAGGACGGCATGCCGTCCTTTTATTTTTTGCAAAAGATAAAGCAATGAAACTTATAGGGAGGTATGGAAAATGAGCGGAGAAAGGCAAGCTGTTAAAATTCGATTGGACTACCATCAAGGGCCAATTTGGATAAGCGATGTTGAGACCGGTGAACCGATGACGGGAATCAATCTGATTGATACTGATCCCATGTTGAAAAGTCTTAATGATAAAGCAGGGCAGATGTACGATTCGTATTACGAAAAGGAGAGGGAAGAAAAAGATGCCATGCTCGCTCTTATCACAAGGATTGTTGCTCGATTGAATGAAATCAATGACGGCAGTTTTATCATCGAAGACTTGGAGGGCGAAAGACTAAAGGCGTTGTGAGAAATGCAGTGAAGGACTAATCTTTGCGGGCTGTGGGCGCAATCAGAACTTGGCTCCATAGCTTCGAGAAGCCCAATTTACAAGACCGGCGTTCGGCGGGAGGCGGGGCGGCGGGTTCGCAAAGCGAACCCTTGTGTGCAGGGGGGAGCGTTCCGCTCCCCCCTGCACACAAGAGAAGGGCTCCGCCCTTCCGCCGCCCCCTCGCTTACGGCAGCTTCAATTCATAGACCTTTCCCGGCCGCCCTTTGGCGTTGGGGGTCTGGGTGTACACCACCCGGGCATAGCCGCCCTGCTCCAGACAGTTGAGGATGCGGTTGGCGTTGCGCAAGGAGCTTCCCAGCCGCTGGGACAGCTCCTGGCTGGTGATCTTGTCCACGCCGCTCATGCGCACTCCGGCCATGAGCTTCTGCACCGTTTGCGGAGACAGGCCGCAGGCCTTGGCCACCTGTCCCACGGTTTGCCCGCTGCCCTCGGTGACTGCAGGCTGAGGAGCGGCCAGCGGCCCCATGAGGGCTCCGGTCTCGTCCTTCATAAAGCTGCCCCCGTACAGCCGTGCCTCGTGGAGGGCCGTTCTGGCGTTGGACAGGGCTTCTTGGGCGGTGCCCCCCACGCCGTAGCCCACGGACACCTCAAAGGGCAGGCGTTCCTGCAAATAGCTTTCCAGCCCGGAGGTGTCCCGGCGGGTGAAGTAGCGCACGGCCTGCAAGGTGGTGGCGGCGGCCAAGCCTTCGGGGCAGGGCTGAAGGAGGCACTCCAGCATGTGACTTTTAAAATAGCTTTGGAGGGCTTTTTCCATGGCTTTCTCCCCCTCCTCCGTTAAACGGGAGGGCAGACGGGAAGCGGCCAGCACCGAGGCGGGCAGGTTGGAGCGGAGCTTTTCCAGCTCCACCCGCACCTGCAGATCCTGAATGAGCTTTTCTACCTGGCGATCGGACAAAAAGGGATACACATAGGGGATGCCCTGCTCTTCCAAACGGGGAATGAGGCTGGAGTACTGGCAGATGACCAGATCAAATGCGTCCCGCTTCCAAAGATCCGTCAGCAGGCGGAAGGTCAGCTCCTCAATGCCGTCGGGCCCCGAAATGCCCGCTTTGCGGACGAAGTCGTTGATTTCCTTTTCGATATCGTGGGAGTTGGGCCACTCTATATACTCCCTCACCGTGTACCCCTTCCCAAGGGGGAGGAGGAAGTCCAGCACCACCCGCTCGGGACGCTGGGTGCGCTTGCTGAGAAACAGCCGCAGAATGGTCTTATATAAGGAAGGTT
>CAYUHW010000135.1:0-5103 GCA_964444605.1 uncultured Christensenella sp.
CCAAAGTGCAGGGTCCGCTTTCCTGCATCCTCGCTGCCGGGGAGGTTCTCCACCTCCACCTCTTCCACCTTGCCCTCCGGCCAGTTCTCAATGACCACCTTTACAGGCTCGGTTACCGCCATCATACGGTGGGCAGAAGCGTTCAGGTTCTCCCGCACGCAGGCCTCCAGCAGGGCGGTCTCCACCACGGAATCCGCCTTGGCTACGCCGATGCGGGACAAGAAGTCACGAATGGCCTCGGCAGGATAGCCACGGCGGCGCATGGCGCACAGAGTGGGCATTCTGGGATCGTCCCAGCCGGACACGATGTCTTCCTCCACCAGCATCCGCAGCTTCCGCTTGCTCATGACCGTGTTGGTCAAATTCAAACGGGCAAACTCAATCTGGCGGGGCTTGTGGGCAAACTCGCACTGCTCCACCACCCAGTTGTACAGGGGGCGGTGAATCTCATACTCCAGAGAGCAAAGGCTGTGGGTGACCCCCTCCAAAGCGTCCTGAATGGGGTGGGCAAAGTCGTACATGGGATAGATGCACCACTTATCCCCGGTCTGGTGATGGCGGACGTGGAGAATGCGGTAAAGGGCAGGGTCGCGGAGGTTGATGTTGGGGGAGGCCATGTCGATCTTAGCCCGGAGGGTATGGGAGCCGTCGGGGAACTCCCCGTTCTTCATGCGCTCAAAGAGCTCCAGGTTTTCTTCCACGGATCTATCCCGCCAGGGGCTGTTCTTCCCGGGCTGGGTCAACGTGCCCCGGTAGGCCTTCATCTCCTCCTTGGTCAGATCGTCCACATAGGCAACGCCCTTTTTGATGAGCTTTACGGCCAGCTCATAGCACTGGTCAAAGTAATTGGAGCCGAAGTTTAGCTGATCCCAGTTGAACCCCAGCCAGCGGATATCCGCCTCGATGGCGTCCACAAACTCCGTGTCCTCCTTGGTGGGGTTGGTATCGTCATACCGAAGGTTGCAGCTTCCGCCGTAGGTTTCCGCCATGGTGAAGTCGATGGTCAAAGCCTTGGCGTGGCCGATATGCAGATAGCCGTTGGGTTCGGGAGGAAAGCGGGTCTTGACCACGGGGGTCACGTCGGGGTTTTCCCGCCCCATTCTCGCCAGATCCTCTTCAATGGCTTCCTCGATAAAATTCTTCGTGCGTACTTCTTCCATATAAGCAAAGCTCCTTTTCGCAGCGTTCTTTCATAACAAAATAGTATATACCGTGGGGGCTTTTTTGGCAAGACTTTTTCCGATTTTGGTGTGGAGACCGAAAGGGCTTGCCCTTTATTTTGACCGCATAGGATGCTTACGGTGCATGGCCGTTGTACACTCGGGGAGCCATGCGCTATAAGTCTTTCTCGTACTTAAAAGCTAAGGAAAAAATAAGTTTCTTACTGCGAAAGCCTCCCCTCGGTGAACAAGGTGACAGAGGGGATGAGAAAAAAGCGGGTTCTTCTTATCCCCTCAGTCTGCTCCGCAGACAGCTCCCCTTGAACATCAAGGGCAGCCTTTTTCATAAGAGACCTTCGATTCCCTTAGCTTTTAAGCCCATAAGCCGCTTACCCCGCATGGCTCCCCTTATTGTGCAAGGGGAGCTGAGTTGCGAACGCAGTGAGCAACTCTGAGGGGATAAGCAAAAAAAAGGGACGCAAAGCGTCCCTTCCTCAACCCATCCGAAGGATGGATTTCACATTGCGTAGCAATATTTCACATGGCAGAGCCATATTTCACCCGCCACAGGCGGATTTCACTGCCGCAGGCAACGCCTTCGGCTACATCCACCAAAGCAGCAGGGGGATGAACACCGCCGGCACGCAGTTCATGACCTTAAATTTCTTTACCCCCATCAAATTCAGGGCAATGGGGATGAGCAGCAATGACCCTGCCGCCCCCATGCTGTTGGCCGCCCCGCCCAAGAAGGAGGCAAAAAAGGCCCCCAGCAGGGTGAACAGCCCCTGATACGCCAGCAGCGGCGCCGCCGAAAGCAGTACCCCTGCCCCCATGGCTGAGGCCAGAAAGCAGGCCGAGACCCCGTCCAGCACCGCTTTGGTCAAAAGAACGCTGTAATCCCCGCTGAGCCCATCGCTAAGGGCTCCGGTAATGCCCATGGCCCCGGCGCAAAAGAGCACCGTGGCGCTGATGAGCCCTTCCTTTAGGCCACTGTCCCGGCCGTCCGCATGCTTTCCCTTGGTGACTTTGTCTGCAAGGGCGTTGACTTTACCGTCCAGATCCAGCGCCGTCCCCAGAGCCGTACCTATGGCCAAAGAGGCGATGACCACCAGAGGCTTTTCCATGCCCCACGCCCCGGAGATGCCCAGATACAGCACCGCAAAGCCCAAGGCCTCCATGACGGCGTCGGAAACCCGCCGGGGAATCCCCCGCTTGAGAAGCAGACCCAGTCCCCCTCCCAGCAGGATGGCCCCGGCGTTAATCAAGGTGCCTAAGCCCCGCATTTACTTTTTCTCCACGGAGAGGGTGATGGTCTCCCCGCTGATGTTCCATTCCTTCTCATAGCCGGAAAGCCCCGCTTCCACGGTATCGGCCAGAGTGTCGGCGCCGATGGCGGCGGCGTTCTTTTGGAGGATGTCCCCCAGCTTGCCCCCGGCGGTGTAGCCCACCCGAATGTGGTCGGCCACCTCAAAGCCCGCTTCCTTGCGCATGGTCTGCAGCTTGCTGGTCAGCTCCCGCACCAGCCCCTCTTCGATGAGTTCGGGGGTCAGGTTGGTATCCAGCACCACGGTCAAATTCCCCTCGGAGGCGGAGACGAGGCCGGCCTTCTGGACGGAGGAGACGAGGATGTCCTCTTCCGTCAGCTCCACCACGGCTCCCTGGGCTTCAAAGGCGTACTTGCCCTCTGCCTTGACGGCGGCCACAATGCGGTCTCCCGCACCCTCTTCGTTCATATGATTGCGGATGGCGCCCAGCAGTTTTCCGTACTTGGGCCCCAGGGTGCGAAGCTGAGGCTTGACGCTGTAGCTGATGAAGCCGGAAGCGTCCTCCACAAAGCGAACCTCCTTCACGTTCAGCTCCTCGGCGATGATGGCCTTGTAGCCTTCGGGCAGGGGCGCACACTGGACGTACATGGCAGGCAGGGGCTGGCGAATCTTCATGGCCGCATCGTTGCGGGCGCTTCTGCCCAGGGTGACCATGGCCAAAGCCTTTTCCATGTCCTCCTCCAGCTCGTGATCCACAAAGCTGTCGTCGGCTACGGGGAAGTCGCACAGATGGACGCTCTCGGGCATGTCCTTCTCCACACGGCGGACGATGTTCTGGTACACCGCCTCGCTCATAAAGGGAGTGAAGGGGGCGCACAGCAGGGTCAGGGTCTTCAGCACGGTGTACAGGGTCATGTAGGCCGCTTCCTTATCGTCGGTCATCTCGCTGCCCCAGTACCGATCCCGGCAGCGGCGGACGTACCAGTTGGACAGCTCCTCCACAAAGGCCTGAAGCTCTCTGCCGGCTTCGGTGATCTTCAAAGCCTCCAGATCCTCGTCCACGGTGTGCACCAGGGTCATGAGGCGGGAGAGCACCCAGCGGTCCATGAAGGACAAATTCTCCTTCTTCAGGCTGTGCTCGGCGGGATTGAAGCTGTCAATGTCCGCATAGAGGGTATAGAAAGCGTAGGTATTCCAGAAGGTGCCCATGAACTTGCGCTGCAGCTCGGAGACGGCGTCCCCGGAGAAGCGGCTGGGCAGCCAGGGGCTGGAGGCGGTGTAGAAGTACCAGCGGACGGCATCGGCCCCCTGCTTGGTCAATACTTCCGCAGGGCTGACCACGTTCCCCAGATGCTTGCTCATCTTCTTGCCGTTCTTGTCGCACACCAGACCCAGCACCAAGCAGTTTTTGAAGGGTGCCTCGTCAAAGAGGAAGGTGGCGATAGCCAGCTGGGTGTAGAACCAGCCTCGGGTCTGATCCACGGCCTCGCTGATGAAGTCGGCGGGATAGCGGCGCTCAAACTGCTCCTTGTTTTCAAAGGGATAGTGCCACTGGGCAAAGGGCATGGAGCCGGAATCGAACCAGCAGTCCATAACCACGCTCTCTCGCTTCATGGCGCCGCCGCACTTGGGGCAAATTACGTTTACCCGATCGATGTAGGGCTTGTGCAGCTCCAGATTCTCGGGGTAGTTTGTGGACATGGACTTAAGCTCTTCCCGGCTGCCAATAACGTGAATCTCGCCGCAGTCCTGGCAGGTCCACACGGGGAAGGGGGTGCCCCAGTACCGCTCACGGGTGACGTTCCAGTCCACCACGTTTTCAAGGAAGTTCCCCATGCGGCCGGTGCCGATGGTCTCGGGAATCCAGTGAATGCTCTTATTGAAGGCCAGGAGCTTGTCCTTTACGGCCGTTGTCTTAATGAACCAGCCTTCACGGGCGTAGTAGATAAGGGGAGTGTCGCAGCGCCAGCAGAAGGGGTAGCTGTGCTCAAAGGCGGGGGCGGAGAAAAGCTTGCCCTGCTCCTCCAAGGATTTGAGAACGGGCTTGTCCGCATCCTTTGCAAAGAGGCCGTCAAAGGGAGTGCCGCCGCACAGATGGCCGCTGGTGTTGACAAGCTGGAGGAAGGGGAGCTCCCACTCCCGGCCGACCCGGTTGTCGTCCTCACCAAAGGCGGGGGCAATGTGCACCACGCCAGTGCCTTCGCCCAGGGTAACGTAGCCGTCGGATACCACCCGATAGCCCTTCTTCTTCTGGAAGAGAGAAGACATATCAAACAGAGGCACATACTCCGTGCCCACCAGCTTTTCGCCGGGGAAGCGCTCGAGAATCTCCGCATCCTCTCCCAGCACGCTGCCTACCAGCGCCTCGGCCAGAATATAGACCTGCTCCTCCTTCTTGGCACGCACATAGGTCTCCTCAGCATTTACGCACAGAGCCACGTTGCTGGGCAGAGTCCAGGGGGTGGTGGTCCAGGCAAGAATGCACTCACCGCTGCCGTCCTTAAGGAAGAACTTAGCCACGGCGGAGGTCTCCTTTACGTCCTTATAGCCCTGAGCCACCTCGTGGCTGGACAGAGCCGTCCCGCAGCGGGGGCAGTAGGGCACAATCTTGTAGCCCTTATAGAGCAGACCCTTATTGTAGATGGTCTTCAGGGCCCACCACTCAGACTCAATGTAAT
>CAYUHW010000136.1:0-5043 GCA_964444605.1 uncultured Christensenella sp.
GGACACGGCACAGGATGCCATGATGGTGCCCCATTCCAATCCGGAAAAGTGCCGCAGCCGCCTTGTGGAGCTTCTTCGCGCTTTAACGAAACAAGGGTACGGACTGCATTTGTTTGAGCCCAGATGGTTTGAATCGGAGCAAAAGACCCAATCCTTCCGCTCGCCTACGGTTATCCCTACTCCGGATAAAAGCCAGATTGTGCATGGATTGAAGGACGCTTGCGCAGACGATGCTTTGTGGCTCGTCAGCAGTATCGTGCAATATATAAAGGAAACCGGGGACTTTGGCTTTGCGGACGAAACGGTGACCTACGCCGATGGCGGGGAAGAGACGGTTTACGAACATATGAAGCGTATTCTGGACTTTTCCGCCAGAGAGGTGGGGCGCAACGGCATCTGCAAGGGGCTTCGGGCGGACTGGAATGACTGCTTGAACTTAGGCGGCGGAGAAAGCGCTATGGTCAGCTTTCTGCACTATTGGGCCATAGGCAATTTTACGGCCCTGGCAGAAAAGCTGGGGCGGCAGGAAGATGCATCCCGATACAAGGCCATGGGCGACGCCGTCAAAGCCGTGTGCGACGAAGTGCTTTGGGACGGAAAATGGTATATCCGAGGCATTACTGCCGATAACCGCAGAATCGGAACCCAGGAGGACACGGAAGGAAAGGTGCACATGGAGTGCAATACATGGGCGGTTCTCAGCGGCGTAGCGGATACAAAGCGGGGGCTGTCTGCCATGGACAGCGTCAACGAGTATCTTTATACGGAGTATGGCTTGATGCTCAATGCACCCTGTTTTGAAACCGTGGACGACAGCATCGGCTTTGTTACCCGTGTATATCCGGGACTTAAGGAAAACGGCGCCATTTTCAGCCACCCCAATCCCTGGGCTTGGTGCGCCGAAGCCGTGCTGGGGCGGGGGAGCCGCGCCATGAAGTTTTACAATGCTTTGTGTCCTGCTCTGCAAAACGACAAAATCGAAGTTCGGCAGGCGGAGCCGTATTCTTACTGTCAGTTCGTAGTCGGAAAGGATCACACGGCTTTCGGACGGGCCAGACATCCGTTCATGACCGGTTCTTCCGGCTGGGCTTACTATGCGGCCACGCAATACATCTTGGGCATTCGTCCTGACTTTGATGCGCTGATTGTGGATCCCTGCATTCCTTCCGATTGGAAAGAATTTTCCGTGCGGCGGAAATGGAGAAACGCTTGGTATGAAATACATGTGAGCAATCCTGCGGGTGTGGAAAAGGGAGTGAAAGAGGTTCGTTTGAACGGGAATACAGTGGACAGAATTCCCGTGCAGGCTCCCGGCACCACCGCAAAAATAGAGATTATTATGGGATGAGGAGGAAAGTATGATTCGATTTGGAACCGGTGGCTGGAGAGCCATCATTGCCGATGAATTTACAAAAGAGAATATTCGGCTGCTTACGGCAGGGCTGTGCCTTCTGATGGACAAGGAAGGGTATGGGGGCTGTCAGGTTTGCCTTGGATATGATCGGCGGTTTCTTTCCAAAGAAGCCATGTTCTGGGCGGCAGAAGTTTTGGCAGGGTACGGCTTTAAGCCGTATGTAATCAACCGCTCGGCTCCGACGCCCCTAATCATGTTCACCGTGAAGCAAATGGATGTTCCCTACGGATTGGCGGTTACGGCCAGCCATAACCCGGCCATTTATAACGGCATCAAGGTCTTTACCCGCGGGGGACGGGATGCGGATCAGGCGGTGACTAAAAAGATTGAAGAGCAAATCGATTCCCTTCGGCCTGAGGACGTTAAGTCCGTTCCCTATGAAAAAGCACTTGCCCAGGGGATGATTCAGGAAGGATATCCCTTCAATGAATACATCGACAGCGTTTTGAACCTTGTGGATGTAAAGAAGATTCAGCATGCCCGCCTTCGAATTGCTTTGGATCCCATGTACGGCGTCAGCCAAAGCAGCTTGCGCACCATCTTGCTGACTTGCCGCTGCGACGTAGATGCCATCCATGAGGAGCATGATACCCTTTTCGGCGGCAGAATGCCGGCTCCCAGCGCAGAAGCTTTGCATGCTCTGTCCAACTATGTGGTGGAGCATCACTGCGATTTGGGCTTGGCCACGGACGGAGATGCAGACAGACTGGGCGTAGTGGACGAAATCGGAAACTATGTACATCCCAATACCTTGCTGGTACTGCTGTACTACTATCTTCTTAGGTATCGGGGCTGGAAAGGCGCTTGCGTGCGCAATAACTCCACCACCCATCTTCTGGACAGAGTGGCGAAAGACTTTGGAGAAGAGTGCTATGAAGTGCCGGTAGGCTTTAAGCATATTTCCGGGAAAATGGCGGAGACCGGTGCGATTATCGGCGGAGAATCTTCCGGCGGCTTGGCCGTTCGGGGGCATATTGCAGGGAAAGACGGCATCTATGCTTCCACCTTGCTGGTTGAAATGCTGGCGGTGACGGGGAAGACCGTTTGCCAGCTTCAGCAGGAAATCATCGATAAATACGGGAGACTGTATTATGAAGATGCGGCCGTTCCCACAACCGCTGAGAATAAGCCCAAGCTCCGCAAAAAGGTTATGGAGGATAATACCCTGCCTGACTTTGGAAAAGAGATTCAGCACATCTCTTTGGAGGACGGGTGCAAGGTATTTTTTGCGGACGGCAGTTGGGTGATATGTCGGTTCTCCGGCACGGAGCCTTTACTGCGCTTTGCGGCAGAAGCCGAGGAACAGTGCCAAGCCCAAGCCCTGATTCAAATTTGGCGCAACGAGCTGGGTATTTGAAAGAACGGGAGTGCGTTCTGCAGGGAATGCACTCCCTATTTTATAACTTTTATTGCTGACGGAGAGACGAAGACTATGCACAACAGAATCTCTTTGAAAACCGGGTGGTTATCCATTATCGTGCTTTGCTGGTTGGCGCCCATTTTGATTGTGGCCATCCTTTCCGGCGTGCTGTTTGACCGCAGTTATCGGCAGAGAGTACAGCGGGAGACCAACGACGGTATGGACAGCGCCTTGCGCCAAATACAAATGCAGCTTGAAAACGCCATTTTAGATTCTAAGTCGGTATCTTATGACGGGGTTATTCGGGAAGCCTACCGTGCGTATCAAACGGATGGCGACAGAGCCGCTTTATATAGAAAAACCAACGATTATCTAAGCCAGAGCTTTTTCCGCAAAAGCCAGTATCAGGCTGTTTCCATTCATTACTGGGATCCGGAGATTAATGTCAGCAGTTACTATCTCAGCAACGGAATCTCCGGATATGATTTATTGAACCAGTGCCGAGAAAATGTGCCGGAAATTCTGGCGGCCATGGAACAGGCAGATACCAAGATTCTCTTTCTGACCCCGGGCGGAAGGCTTTGTATGGCCAGAAATCTGGTGGACAGCAGTTTTCAGCCTTATGCGACCATCGTAAACATGTTGGACACGGACATGCTGTTTCAACCTCTAAGCACCATGAGCCGTGTGGACAGCATGCAGATTTCCATCGACGATGCCTGCTTCCTGCTGGAAGAGGATATGGTTCAGGTGCTGTCGGCTCCGCAGACCCAGTGGGACGCCAAGTATCGGGTGGAAGCGGACGGGCATACTTTTTTGGTGGAAGCAAAATTCAATCAGTACAATATCTGGGAAGAAAATCCGTGGCTGTTGTGGTCGGTCTTGAGTGCGGCACTGTTGGTGCTTCCCTTGCTGCTTTTGATGATTGCGCTGTTCTATCGGCACGTTACCCGCCCGGTGGAAAACTTGGTGCAAGCCAACACCATGGTGCAGTCCGGACAGAGGGGATATGGGATTACGCAAAGAGCCCCAAATGCAGAGTTTGAAAAACTGTACAGGCACTTTAACACCATGTCCGAGGAACTGAAAAAGCAATTTGAACAATCTTATCTGGAACAGCAGGCCACCCAAAAGGCGCGAATCAAGGCGCTGCAGTCTCAAATCAACCCCCATTTCTTGAACAACAGCCTTGAGATTATCAACTGGGAGGCAAGATTGGCCGGCAATGAGCGGATCAGCGCCATGATTGAAGCCTTGTCTACCATGCTGGGAGCGGCGTTGGATCGGGACGGACGAACGCAGATTCCCTTATCGGAGGAGCTTGGATATGTGGACGCATATCTGTATATCATTCGTGAGCGGCTGGGCGGAAATCTGACGGTTCTGCGGGAAATGGATTCTGCTATGGAGCAGCAGCTGATTCCCAGACTCATTCTTCAGCCCATTGTAGAGAATGCGGTGGAGCATGACATTGTAGAGAATCGAGGGGGTCGGCTGACTTTGCGTGCCTATATCCGAGAGCAAAATGTGGTGCTGGAAGTGGAGCACGATGGAACCATGAGCCAAGAAGACAAAGAGTCGATTTCACGTCTCTTATCGGAGGAACCGGGAGGCAAGGGGCAGGTAGGACTGAAGAACGTATTTCAGCGCTTACGGCTTCTTTATGGGGACAAAGGAAGCCTCTCCATTGAAGAAAGCAGTGTGGGAATAATCCTGGCAAGAATCATGTTTCCCAAATGATTCGGTGCAGTTGACTCTGCTTGCAAGGGAACAAGAATGGGCAAGAAAAGGCAACGCAAACCATTGTCTGGGCCGCCTCGTTTTTGTATGATTACTATGTTGACATGAACAAGTGTCACAGAAAACATCAAAGGAGAGTACATCATGAAAAAGCTCATCGCATTGTCACTGGCAATGGTTCTGTGCTTCGGTCTGATTGCCTGCAGCAACAATGCCGCCTCCAACCAGCCCGCTTCCGACCCCACCAAGGCTCCTGCTGAGCAGCCTGCCGTGGCCGATTCCGAACCCAGCAAGGGCCAGGAAGAAGCACCTGCCGAAAAAGTTACTTTGAACGTAGTCACTTCTTACGGCGGCGATGACGGAAACCGCAAGAACTTCGAGAATGCCGTAGCCGCTTACGAGGCTTCCACCGGCAATAAGGTCAACGATGGTTCCGCCACTTCCAACGAAGAGTGGAAAGCCAAGGTTCTGACCGACTTTGAGACCGGCTCCGAGCCCGATGTCCTGTTCTTCTTCACCAACGCCGATG
>CAYUHW010000137.1:0-5028 GCA_964444605.1 uncultured Christensenella sp.
ACCGTCTTCCTCAAAGTCATTTTGGCCTGCGGGCATAGAATTCTGCGGCAGTATATGCGGGGAATCGGTCCGTGGACATGGACAAGCCCATGGAAGCGTGCCGATTTGCCTTGGCGGAAGCCATAGAGGATAGGTACGAGACTTTGCGCATTATCTGCTTGGACAGCAAGTATCACCTGATTGAAACCAAGGCGCTGAACGTGGGGAACACCACCTCCGTCACCGCTGACCCCAGACACATCATCGAGGCGGCCTTGGTGAGCAAGGCCCATTCCATTATCTTAAGCCATAACCATCCCAGCGGAGATATCCGTCCGTCTCAGGATGACTGCATTGCGGCGCAAAAGATACGGGAGGCGGCGGAAGGCGTTGGACTGCAGGTGGTGGATCAGCTCATATTGGGGCATGGCGCTGTGTACAGCTTCCAGCGTGACCGTGTGTTCGCCTTTTCTTCGTCCTATGCGGCCCAGAATTTCTCTTTGGAGGATTACATGGCTCAGCAGAATATGTCCTACTATGACGTCCCATCCTGGTATGAGGAAGAGTAAAAGCGTATAGGCATCAAAAGAAGCACACGAACCGTGTGCTTCTTTTTTGCGGGGGCGGGGCGGCGGTTCGCAAAGCGAACCCTTATGGTGCGGGGAGCGGAACGCTCCCCGCACCATAAGAGAAAGGCTTCGCCTTTCGCCGCCCCGCAAGCTCCTCAAAGCCATTCCTTTCGGCGGTATGCACGGATCAAATCCTATACTTTCCTGCCTCCATTGACAAACGGGGCCGGCAAAGTTATTATGGAATAAAGTACGGGGACAGGGTCTCCGGCAAAATTTCTCAGCACGAAAGGGGACAAACACCATGGCAGAACGGTTGTGGACGCCTACCGAAGAGTACAGAAAATGCACCAACATGTATGCTTTTATGGAGGCGGTTAACCGTCGGGAAGGCACGTCTTTTGGAACATATCAGGAGCTGTACCGCTGGTCGGTGGAGGAGCCGGAAAAATTTTGGGATTTGCTGTTCCGGCACCTGGACATTCTGCATCATACCCCCTATGAAAAGACCGTGGACGATCTCACCCGATTCCCCGGCGCCAAGTGGTTTCCAGGCTGTACGCTGAATTATGCGGAAAACATGCTCCGTCGAGGGGACAGCGATGAAGCGTGCCTGATTTTCAGAGGCGAAAATCAGATTCGGCGGGCATGGAGCTGGAAGCAGGTGCGCCATGAGGTCTTTGCCTTGGCCACCGCCCTCAGAAGCCTTGGGGTACAGCCCGGGGATGCCGTGGCCGCCTATATGCCCAACATGCCCGAGACCATTATGGCCATGCTGGCCGCCGCCGCCGTGGGGGCGGTGTGGTGTTCCTGCGCTACGGATATCGGCCCCGGCGCCGCCTTTGACCGCTTGGGGCAGGTGGAGCCTAAGGTGCTTTTTACCACCGACGGCTATCTGTATAAGGGGAAGACCTTCGATACCACGTCCAACGCCGCCAAGGTGGCCGCACGCATGGAGAAGCTGGAGAAGGTGGTTGTCTGCCATTACGCAGGAAATCCTGAGAGGATTGCAGACATTCCCAAGGGCGTTTTGTGGGAATCCTTTGTAAACGTAACCGTTCCCGAACCCTTTGCATATACCCTTCGGGAGGCCAATGACCCTGCCGTGGTCATGTTCTCTTCCGGCACTACGGGGAAGCCCAAGTGCATGGTTCAGTCCGTGCTGGGACTGCTCATCAACCAGCTTAAGGAGCTGGTGCTTCATCACGACATGAAGCCTCAGGACAGAATGCTGTACATCACCACCTGCAGTTGGATGATGTGGAATTGGCAGGCGGCGGCCTTGGGGGCAGGCAGTTCTCTGGTGCTGTATGACGGCAACCCTTCCTATCCGGGGCTGGAGAGCATTTGGAAGGTGCTGGAGGAGGAAAAGGTCACGGTCTTCGGCCTTTCCGCCAGCTACATCCACGCCCTTATGGCGGCGGAGTTCTCTCCCAAAGCCCATGCCGATTTGTCCCATCTGCGCATGATCTCCCAGACGGGCTCCGCCCTTAGCGACGAAGGCTGGCGGTGGGTCTATCGGGAGATTAAGCAGGACTATTTCTTCAACTCCATTGCCGGCGGTACGGACATCAACGGCTGTTTCTGCATTGGCAACCCCATGGAGCCCCTTTACGGCGGACAGCTTCAGTTCCCCGGCTTGGGCATGAAGATTGAATGCTACGATGAAAATGCCAAGCCCGTGCGGGATGTGCAGGGGGAACTGGTCTGCGAAATTCCTGCGCCCAGCATGCCCATTTACTTCCAGAACGATCCGGACGGAGAGCGGTACATGAACGCCTACTTCCGCGTGTTCCCCGGGGTGTGGCACCATGGCGACTATGTATGCTTCCACTCCGAGACCGGGGGCGTCAGCTACTACGGACGCTCCGACTCCGTGCTTAAGCCCTCCGGGGTGCGCATCGGCACGGCGGAAATCTATAACATTGTGGAGAAGCTCCCCGAGGTGCAGGACTCTCTGGCCATCGGACAGCAGTACCATGACGATCAGCGGATTCTGCTCTTTGTCCAGCTTCAGCCGGGGTATACCCTGACGGAGGATTTGCAGAAGCGCATTAAGACGGAACTGCGCAGTAAGCAGTCCCCCCGCCATGTGCCGGCATTGATTTTTGCCGTGCCCGATATTCCCAAGACCTTCAACGGGAAAAAGGTGGAGTCCGCCGTTACCAACATGGTCAACGGACGGAGAATTACCAATCGGGATGCCCTGGGAAATCCGGAGGCCCTGGATTACTTTGAAGCATTGCTTCCGTCGCTGAAATAAGGTAAAATGCATAAGCGGGACACGGCAGTTTGACCGTGTCCCTTTTTCAAGAAGAAAAAACAAGTGGGCAAGGAGAAGAATATGCTGCGGATAGGCTGTCATCTGTCCCCGTCAAAGGGGTATTTGAACATGGCAAAGGAGGCAAAGCGCATCGGCGCTTCCACCTTCCAGTTCTTTTTGCGAAACCCAAGGGGGAGTAAGGCCAAGGAACTGGATGAAGAGGATGCAAAGGCCATGAACGCCTTTTTGAAGGAAAATGCCATGGAGCCCATTCTGGCGCATGCTCCCTATACGCTGAACCCCTGCGCCAAGGAGGAGAGGGTGGAGGAATTTGCCCGCATGGTCATGGAGGATGACTTAAAGCGCATGGAGTATTTCCCGGGGAATTTTTACAATTTCCATCCGGGCAGTCATGTGGGACAGGGGGCAGAGGCGGGCATAGAAAAGACCGCCGCTTTGCTCAATGCCATGCTGAAGGCGGAACAGCACACCACGGTGCTTATTGAGACCATGGCCGGGCAGGGAACGGAGATCGGAAAGAGCTTTGAAGAGGTGGCAGAGATTATAAGCCGCACAGGCTTTGCAGACAAGGTGGGCGTGTGCCTGGACACCTGTCATGTTTTTGCGGCGGGGTACGATATTGCGGGAGACTTGGAAGGGGTGCTGACCGCCTTTGACAAAACCATCGGGCTGGAGAAATTAAAATATCTCCATGTCAACGATTCCCTGTTCCCGCTGGGCAGCAAAAAGGACCGCCATGCTCCCATCGGAGAAGGATGCGTGGGAACAGAAGCCCTGCAAAGGCTGGTGCATCATCCTGCTCTGCGGCACTTGCCCATGGTGCTGGAGACCCCTCAGAAGGACAATGACGGCTACGCAAGGGAGATTGCGCTTTTGCAAAAAGAAGGAGAGTTTGCGTCCGTTTTGTAACGAATGTGGGGAAAACGTTGCAATCGGCGGGGAGATTTGGTACTATTACACTATATACTATCAGGAGAGAAACAGACTGCCGTGGAGGAACTGCGCCCCTACAAAACCATAAAGACATCCTCACAGACGGAGCAAATCATCCAGCGCTCCCGCTTTATCGGCCGCTGTTTCCCCGTAAAGACGGAGCAGGAGGCACTGCGGATTCTGGCCGATACGAAAAAGACCCATTGGGACGCCACCCACAACTGCTACGCCTACTCCATCGGCACACGGGGAAGCTGCGCCCGCTATTCCGACGACGGGGAGCCGGGGGGAACGGCGGGACTGCCCATGATGGAGGTGATCCGCCATCGGGAGGTGACGGACGTCCTCTGCATTGTAACCCGGTATTTCGGCGGCATTCTCCTTGGCACAGGGGGATTGGTCAGAGCCTACTCCCGCTCCTGCTCGGAAGCCTTGGAGGCCGCAGGCGTGGTGCGCATGGCGCCGGGACAGATATACGCCTTTGAGGTTCCCTACAGCCAATGGACTCTGTTTCAGCAGATTGCCGGGAAGTACGGGCAACTGACGGATATAGAATACGCCGAGTGCGTCCGCTGCAAGGCTCAAGTGCCCAAAGAACAGGGAGAGAATTTGCTCCAGGATATTCGGGAGCGCACCAACGATACTTTGAAGGGAATTCCGGCAGGGGAAAGATACCTGCCTTTTGAAGAAGCATGAAGAGAATCGGGGTCATACTGCTGCTTGTAATCACACTGAGCGCCGTCCTAATGGGGGGCGCTGTTGTCCATGCAGAAAATGACACCCCCATTACCATGACCATTGAGCCGGACCCTGACTGCCAGTTGACAGAGGCAGGGGAGATGAGCTTCTTGCGCTTCACCCTTAAGAACGAAAGCACGGAATCCTATACCATGAAGCGGGCGGTGCTTTCGGGCGAGCTTCTGCCTCAGGCCCTGGCCTTTGAGGAGGACATTGTCATAGAGGGAAACGAGGTCAAGGAGTTTAAGGTGCAGAAGCTGTCGGTGCCCCTGTCCGCCTTTGACAGGGAGCTGACCTTTAGCTTAAGCTGGCAGGAAGAATACTTCATGGAGTATGATGAGGAACACCTGTTCCCCTTATACGAAGATAAAACCATTGAAGCCCGCGTGGTGATTGAGCGCTTCAGCGAGCCGGTGCTGGAACTGAGCTACAAAACGGAAGCGGAACTGGTGGCGGTAGGCGAACAGGTAGAGATTACCTATGTGCTGAAAAACGATACCAAGTTTGACATGACCGGCCTGAGCC
>CAYUHW010000138.1:0-5012 GCA_964444605.1 uncultured Christensenella sp.
GTATGATTCCTCCGTGTCCACGGGGTATATCCCCTTGGAAAGCACGGAGCTGAAGGCGGGGGAAACCATGGAAGTGCCCTACGCTTTCCCCATGGGGGAGGTGGACGTGGTGGTCAATCCCTGCGTGGAGTATACCGTGCGGGGAGAAAAACAACTGGCGGTCTGCGAGAAAACCTACACCATCCAGTACCTGAAGGTGGAATTGAAGCTGGATATCCAGCAGTACCCCTCCACGGAGGACGGCACCCTCTTTGCTCTTACCGTCACCAACTCAGGCACCCACACCATGAAGGACATTCGCCTGTATGACGAGATCGGTACGGAGCTGGACGAGCCCTTTGACTTGGCCGCAGGGCAAAGTAAATCCCTGACCTATACCGTGGCCGCCGCCGTGGCGGCAGACAGCCCCCGCATGGTCTCCTTTAGCTTGACGGCCCGGGACTATCTGGAAAAGGAATACACTCTGACCTCCTCCGAGGCATATGAGGTAAAGCCCTATGTGGCCTCCGATCAGGTGAATCTTCTGCTGATTGTCACCTTGAGTCAGTCCAAATTCAACGAGGACGGCTCATTGCTGGTCAGCGTTTTGTTTGAAATCCGCAATTACTCCGCCGTGCCCATTTCCAACGGCCTGCTGACGGAAAACAGTGCCTTTAACGGCACCGTGCGGGAGTACAGACAGCTAAACAACGGGGTCACCACCTTCTATAAGGACTTCAACATTGTGGAGGGGGCATCGGTGCTGTCCTTTATTCTGACTGCTCAGGATCCTGCAGGAAACATCTATGCCACCGAACCCATGACCCTGGATGTAACCGGCCTTCTGCAGAGAAAGCAGGAGGGAGGCAACGCTTCCGGAAGCAGCCAGACCATCGATACTACGGGCACCATTTACGATACGGAAAAGTACATCAAGCTGTTCCGACGTGTTTTGCTTGTGCTTTTCGTGCTGATTGTCCTGCTTCTGACGGGTTCTGCCATTCTGTATGTGTATGAGCAGAGCCTTTTGAGCACCCTGCCTCCCGATATGCCGGAGCCTGCCCCCACCGTAGGCAAGACGGGGCACGAGGGCACGGACACCGCCCGATTGCAGTTTGGGTATGTCCAGCCCGCCAAACTGCGCTACATGGAAAGCCGCAGGCAGGAGGAGCCCCTTGAAGAAGGGGCGGAAGCCGCCGATTCTGAAGAGCAGCAAGTGGTGCTGAAGGCACCCCCTGCGCCCAAGGCCTCTTCCGACACTTCGCCTTTCCGCCGTCCCGAGCATCATGGAAGCATGGTGACGGAGGAGCACACCCGGGTATTCCCCGCCGTGGGCATTCAGCCTCCCGAAGAAGAGGCAGACACCCTGTTCCGCCGCCCGGAGACTCCCGCGGAAGAGATGGCAGATACCCCTGCGCAGAACGAACCTTTGGAAACCAAGGCTTCCGAGACTGTGCCCGCTGGGGATGTTGCCGGCATCCTTGCAGGCATGGGGAAACTCCAGCAGGGAGAGCCCGCCGTGCAGGCACCCGCCTTTTTAACAAAAGAGGGGAGAGAGAAGCCGAACGGGGCACCGAGAAGTCTGGATCTTCGGCCAAAATCCCGGGTGCTTCCCAAAGAACCTGCCCGTCCTTTGCGCATAGGCTGTGGGGAAAAAGAAGCATAAAGAACCCCTCAAACTCCTCTGCTTGAGCAGGGGAGTTTTTCTTTGATGAAGCCTGAAAAAATTTCTGTATAAAAATTTAAAAATTAGGTTGACAATCTGCATGAACAGTGCTATGATTTGATAAATTTCAGTGGAAAGGAGCCGGTATTATGCAGTATATTCGTTTCGCATTCGCAAATCGATTTTATTACTATTATTTCTTTTACCCCTCAAAAGAAAGATCGATTTGTGATGTCGAAAAACGGATATGCGCCTAACGCTTAGCTTTTTTTCATTCCCGAAAAGCCTGAGCTGCGGGAAACGCCGTATGGACACACAAGTCCATGCGGCATTTTTATTTGCTTAAAGTGCATGGAGCACTTTGAGGAAAAACCGGCGGAATATTAAAAGAGACTAATATTTATGCCGATAAAAAGAACACCCGTACTCAGCGAAATCATCAGGAGGTAAACAAAAATGAAACGACCCGTACAAAGACTTCTTGCCGCACTGCTTTTGACCCTGCTTATGGCCTTGACCTTGTTCACCGGCTGCCAGAGCAAGGCGGACGTATATACCGTGGGCATCTGCCAGCTTACTCAGCACGTGGCTCTGGACGCCGCCACCCAGGGCTTTAAGGATGCGCTGGTGGAGGCCTTGGGCGAAGACAAGGTGGTGTTCGATGAGCAGAATGCTTCCGGGGATCCTGCCGTCTGCAGTACCATCGCCAACTCCTTTGTCTCCAAGAAGGTGGATTTGATTATGGCCAACGCCACGGCCGCCCTGCAGGCCGCCTACAACGCCACCACAAAGATCCCCATCCTGGGCACCTCCATTACGGAATACGGTGTGGCGCTGAATCTCAGCGATTTTAACGGCATCGTCGGCGGAAACGTCTCCGGCACCTCCGACCTTGCGCCTTTGGAACAGCAGGCGGACATGATTCTGGAGCTGGTGCCTGGGGCAAAGAAGATTGGACTGCTGTACTGTTCTGCGGAGCCTAACTCCGAATATCAGGTGAAGGTAGTGGAAGAGTACCTGACGGCTAAGGGCCTTGTCTGCACCCGTTACGCCTTCACCGATACCAACGACGTGTCCGCCGTAGCCACCAAGGCCGCCGCCGACAGCGACGCCATTTACATTCCCACGGACAACACCGCCGCCACATGCACGGAAACCATCGGCAGCATCGTCCGCACGGCCAAGGTGCCCGTGGTAGCAGGGGAGCAGGGCATTTGCTCCGGCTGCGGCATTGCGACCCTTTCCATCAGCTACTATGATTTGGGCTACGCCACCGGAAAGATGGCCGCCAAAATTTTGACGGGGGAGGGGGACATCTCCCAGATGCCCATTGAGTATGCTCCCGCCGTAAAGCTGTACAACGCAGATATGTGCGAAGAACTGGGCATTTCCGTGCCTGAAGGCTATGCACCTTTGGACTAAGAGAAGGGATGTGATGGCATGGAATTGCTCGGTGCCCTTCCGGGAGCGGTAGCTCAGGGGCTCATCTGGGGCGTAATGGCGCTGGGGGTATACATTACCTACAGAATTTTGGACATTGCCGATTTGACCGTAGACGGTTCCATCGGCACGGGAGCGGCTGTATGCACCATGCTGCTGCTCTCGGGACACAGCATGTGGGTGTCTCTGCTGGCGGCGGTGCTGGCAGGGGCACTGGCGGGAACGGTGACGGGGCTTTTGCACGTGGGGCTGGGTATTCCGCCCATTCTCTCCGGCATTTTGACCCAGATGACCCTGTGGTCCGTGAACCTTAAGATTCTGGGGAAAGCCAATCAGGCAATCTCTTCCAGAAGCACCCATGTACTGCTGAGTCAAATGGACATCCCCCAGGCACTGGGTATTCTTGCCCTTCTGTCCGCTTTGCTGATTGCCCTTTTGTATCTATTCTTCGGAACGGAACTGGGCAGCGCCATTCGGGCTACGGGGTGCAACAGCGCCATGAGCCGGGCACAGGGCATTTCCACGGAGAAAATGAAGGTGCTGGGTCTGGCCCTGTCCAACGGACTGGTGGCCTTTTCCGGGGCACTGCTGGCGCAGTATCAGGGGTATGCCGACATCAACATGGGCAGAGGCGCCGTGGTCATCGGCTTGGCCGCCGTGGTCATCGGAGAGGCATTGATTGCTTTTCTTCCCAAGAACTTTGCCGTCAGTATGCTGGGCGTATGTCTGGGGGCCGTGATGTACTACGGCGTGTATCAGGTGATTATCTTTTTGGGCTTTGACACGGACTTGCTGAAAATGTTTTCCGCTCTGGTGGTGGCGGCCTTTTTGGGCGTGCCCTATGTGCAGAAGAAGATGCAGGGAAAGAGAAGCAGGGAGGGAAAAGCACATGTTTGAACTGCGCCATGTAACGAAAATATTCAATAAAGGCACTCCTGACGAGAAGATCGCCCTCAACGATGTATCCCTGAAGCTGGAGGACGGAGAATTTGTTACGGTTATCGGCGGCAACGGGGCAGGGAAGAGCACCATGCAGAATATCATTTCCGGCGCCCAGATGCCAGATGCCGGACAGGTGCTTTTAAACGGCGGGGATGTTACCCATCTGCCCGAGCATAAGCGCGCCCAATATTTAGGGCGGGTGTATCAGGATCCCATGCAGGGAACCGCCGCCAACATGCAGATTGAAGAAAATCTGGCTCTGGCCAATCGGCGGGGGCAAAAGAGAACCCTGCGCCCCATGATAAAAAAGGCGGAGCGGGAGCAATTTAAAACCCAGCTCAAAGAGCTGGGCTTAGGCCTGGAAGAAAGAATGGAGGCTAAGGTAGGCACCTTGTCAGGAGGGCAGCGGCAGGCACTGACCCTGCTCATGGCTACATTGCAGAAGCCCCAGCTTCTTTTGCTGGATGAGCATACCGCCGCCTTGGATCCAAAAACCGCCGCCAAGGTGCTGGAGCTTACGGACAGAATCGTCAAAGAGGGACAGCTCACCACCCTGATGATCACGCACAATATGCGGGATGCCATCGACTACGGAAATCGGCTGATTATGCTTCACGAGGGCAGAATCATTCTGAACATCGCCGGAGAGGAAAAGAAGCATTTGACCGTGCCCCAGCTTTTGGAGCAGTTCACCATAGCCAGCGGGAAGGAATTTTCGGGGGACAGAGCCATCCTTTCCTGAATCAGGGGAGGCGGTACAGGCAGATGCTGCCGATCTCACAAAGCAAATCCGCATTTTGGGAGAACCAATCCTCGTCAATGGCGTAATGGCTTCGTTCCGAGGAGCCGATGTACACATAGCCCACCTTATACCGGGCAAAAAGGGCGGCACTGTCCTCAGGATTTTCCAGCATGGCGGCAATGTCCTGATGACGCTGCCAGGTGTCGATGCCGTGGTAGTAAAGATACAAATCCGGGCCGCAGA
>CAYUHW010000139.1:0-5006 GCA_964444605.1 uncultured Christensenella sp.
GCCATGCTCCCCTACTTTCAGTCGCTGCCCTTTGCAGAGGCGGTCTTTCAAGACTTCACCTTCTCCGGCTGGGCTCTTCTTATTGTCAACGGCCTTACCAACCTGACGGCGGCGGCCCTGCTCATAAAGAAAAAGCCCTTGGGCGTGGGGCTGGGGGGTCTTTTCGGCGTGACCCTTATGCTGTGGATCTGCATCCAGTTCTATATGTTCCCCCTGAACTTTATGTCCACGGCCTACTTTGTCTTCGGCCTTCTGCAGGCGGCCACGGGGTACGCCGCCCACGTCTTTTCTCGGCAGGAGCAGTTTCAAAAAGCCTTTTCCCCAGAGGACTACCCACACATAGGCACCGATTCCCATAAGCTGGTGGTGTATTTTTCCCGCATGGGCTATGTGAAAAAGGCGGCCTATGAGGCGGCGGAAGCCTCCGGCGCCAAGGTGCTGGAGCTAAGAAGCACGGAAAAAACGGAGGGCACTTTGGGCTTCTGGTGGTGCGGGCGGTTTGCCATGCACGGCTGGGACATGCCCCTTGCCCCCATAGAAGAGGATTTGTCTTCCTACAGCCATGTAACTTTGTGCAGTCCCATCTGGGTCTTTTCTCTGTCCGCCCCCATGCGCACCTTCTGCCGCACCTATGGGAAAGAGATTCAAGAGGCCGACTACATTCTCCTCCACCACACCCCGGGCACCTACAAAGCCGTTGCCAAGGAAATGGACGCTTTACTGCATCTTCACGGCACCCGTTTGACCTCCGTCTGCTGTCAAAAGGGCAAGGTGAAGGAAAAGCGGGTGCTGGAGGGGCAAGACTTTTAAAGATTTTTAAGAAAAGAGGATACAAAGAATGAAGAAAAGAAGCCTTGCGGGGCTAATGGCTCTGCTGATGCTGTGTTTGCCCCTGTGGGCAGGCTGCGAGTCTGACACCATATATTCCCGCACACGCACCTCCAATCGATACTATCTCCGGCTTAAGCCCTTGAACGACACCATGACCGAAACCTACTCCCTGAAGGCGGGGGACGCCATTGCCGTGACCATGGAGGTGGAGTCGGGGGCCTTGGACATCCTCATTGCCCAAAGGGGCGCAGATGTGGTGTACCGCGGGAACGAGGTGCAAAGCGGCGCCTTTGTGCTGGAGATTACGGAGTCCGGAGAGTATGAGATTTCCGTCACCGGCCGTCAGGGGCGGGGGACGCTGACCTTTGAAATGCAGAGGAGAGAAAGCAAATGAAGAAGTTTTATATCTGCCTGCTGGCCTGTATTCTGGCCGCAGGGATGACGGGCTGTGCGGTGTCGGTGAACCATACCTACGTGAACCGCTATGAAGATGCGGAAAAATACGCCTCGGGGAACTTTTCCTACGCCGCCCAAGGCATAACCCGTGTGGAAGCGGACTGGGTAGCGGGAAACATTACCGTGGTGCAGAGCGGGGAAGACACTCTCACAGTAACGGAAACCGGTGATTTGACGGAGGAACAGCGGCTCCGCTGGCTTTTGGAGGACGGGGTACTGAAGATTCAGTACTGCGCCTCCGGGTACACGGGCACCTTCCCCGTCCAGAGCAAGGCGCTGACCTTGGAGGTTCCCGTGGGCATTGATCTTTCCATCGACTCCGTCAGCGGCCAAATTTCTCTTGGCGGCGGCAATTTTGGGGTGCTGAATCTGGACAGCACCTCCGGGAAGATTGACTTTGGCACCGTTTACGCAGAGGTGTGCAAGTTGGATACCGTTTCCGGGGACATTATGGGAGATTTCCTCCTGTGTGAAAAAAGCCTAAAGGCGGACACCACCTCCGGCCGTGTGGGCATAGATTGGCTGGAGGCTCCCGAAGCGGAGGTGGAAACCGTCAGCGGCAATATAGAGATCAAGCTGTGCCGAGGGCAGGAGATGGAGATTCAATCCGTCTCTGGCAGTATCACCCTGACTCTGGAGGAGACCCTGGGGGGCGCCGCCGTCAGCTTTGAATCCGTCAGCGGCAGTTTCTACGGGAACGGCTATAAGGTTGAAGGCGGCAGATACATCTTCGGAGACGGAACCTGCCATATAGAAGCAGAGACCACCAGCGGCAGCCTGAGCGTAAAGTAACCGCAGAGCAAAAGCGGCGGTTGAGGGGGAAGTAAACCCTCTCAGTCACCTGCGGTGACAGCTCTCCCAAAGGGAGAGCCAAGAGTATGCGGCGGCAGTGCTCCCGCAGGGAACCGACGGCTACTTTGATGCTGCTTTGAATGAGGGCCTTGGCTCTCCCTCTGGGAGAGCTGACGGCATAGCCGACTGAGAGGGCCAAGACAAAAGCGGAGCGTATCGGTATCGATACGCTCCGTTTGCTTTTTATGCAGAAGGTTCCGTCTCCTCTTCCTCCGGCATGGCGTCCACCTTCTTCATGGTCTTTTTCAAAAAGTAAGAACTGAAAATCAAAGACACAAACTCCGCAATGGGGAAGGCCAGCCACACCAGCTCCAGCTTTCCCGTCAGGCTCAAAAGCCAAGCCGCAGGGAGCAGGGCCGCCATCTGGCGGCAGATGGAGATGGTCAAAGAGTGAAGGGGATTGCCGATAGCCTGGCACACGGAGCCGGCAATGAGGCAGAACCCGGCCAGCAAAAAGTGGGTGGCAATGATGCGCAGGGCGGGAATGCCGATTTGTAGCATATCCTCCTTGGCGCCGAAGAAGCGCAGCAGCACCCCGGGGCACAGCTCAAAGAGGAGGAAGCCCACCAGCATAATACCTATGGCGGTGAAGATAGTCAAACGGACAATCTTGCGGATGCGGTGCTTTTTCTTGGCTCCGTAATTATAGGAAATCAGGGGCACCATGGCGTTGTTCAGGCCGAAGACGGGCATGAAGATGAAGCTCTGGAGCTTGCTGTATGCGCCGTATACCGCCGTGGCCGTGGTGTTAAAGCCGATGAGAATCTGGTTGAGCATGTAGTTCAGGAAGGAACCGATGCTCATCATCAAAATGGAGGGGAAGCCGATGCGGTAGATTTCTCCCACAATCTCCCCATGGGGGCGGACATTCTTCCAGCGAATGCCCACTTCCTTGTTCTTCATCATGTTCAGCACCATGGACAGCAGCGCCGCCACAATCTGCCCCGCCACCGTGGCTACGGCCCACCTGCTACCTCCATGCGGGGGAAGCCCAGCAGGCCGAAGATCAAAATGGTGTCCATGATGATGTTGATGAGGGCGCCTACCAGCTGGGTAATCATGGTAATGCGGGTGCGCCCCGTTGCCTGCAGCATTCTTTCAAAGCAGAACTGGAAGAAAATACCCACGGACAGGGTCATGCAGATGGTCAGATAATCCGTGCCGTAGTCTACAATGCCCTTTACATCCGTAAAGGAGAGGAAGAAAGCACGGGAGCAGGTCAAGCCGATTACGGCAGAAACCATGGTGCTGACCAGGCAGAGGAAAATGCCCGTGCCCGCCACCTTGTCCACCAAATCCCTGCGTCCGGCACCCAGGTACCGAGACAGCAGGGCGTTCATGCCCAAACAGGTGCCGCTGGCTACGGCAATCATGGCATTTTGCAGGGGGAAGGCCAGAGACACGGCGTTGAGGGCGTCCTCGCTGAGCTGGGCTACATACACGGCATCCACCACGTTGTACAGCGCCTGCACCAGCATGGAAATCATCATGGGAATGGCCATGTCAAAGAGCACCTTGCGCTCAGGCATGGTGCCCATTTTGTTCTCCTGCTGTATTTCCTGTAACTGTTTCGTCTCCACGATTCCACTTCCTTCGTCAAAAAATCAATAACTTGACTATTATACAGGAGAGGAACCGAACTTGTCAACGGTATATTACCGCCCGCCCAAGAGAGGCTGGTCAAAGGCAAAAAGCGCCTCGTTGACGGCAAAAATATCATATTCCTTGCGGTTGATGAAGTACTCCACAATGATGTCCTGCACAAAGGCGTGGGACAGGGCGTATCCCGCTCGGTTGAGGAGAAGCTCCGTCTCCTTTAAATCCAGCTCCAGCGCCAAGGCAAAGGCCAGCACCGTAGACTTGCTGGGGCGGTAGCTCTTATCGGAACGAATCTTGCTGAACAGCTTTCTGTCCACGTTGGCCTTTTTGTAGCACTGGATATCCGTCATGCCCCGCCGATCGATAAAGTCCAAAAGGGTGCCGCTGAAGCCCTCGTCCTTTTGGGCGATGAGGGAAGCGAGATTAGGCGCCGCTTTCGACTCGCATACGGCCTCCATATCTTCAAACAGGCTTCTGTCCAGGGAATAATGGACCGTACTGCTCTTTGCAGACGCAGACGCCGGCTGTTGCTGCCGCCGAAAAGCCTCCTCATGGGCTTGGACATAGGCATCGTCAATATACTGGGCGATATGGGGAAAGCGGAGCCGCCCTGCTTCCATGGCACGGCGGTTGAAGAAGACCAGATACACGGTCATATCGTGATCCTGCAGGAAGGAGCGAATCTCCTCCTCCGCCACCCGCACGGCTTCCTTGCGGGGGTAGCCGTAGGTGCCTGCGCTGATTAAGGGGAAGGCGATGCTCTCTACCTCCCGCCTGCGGGCTAACTCCAGGGCGTTGCGGTAACAGCGGCGCAAAAGGGCTTCCTCCCCGTGCTTTCCGTCCCGATAGACGGGGCCCACGGTGTGAATGACCCAGCGGGCAGGAAGAAGGAACCCGGGGGTCACCTTGGCCTCCCCGGTCTTACAGCCGCCCAGCTCTTTGCATGCCTCCATCAATTGGGGGCCGGCAGCGGCGTGAATGGCGCCGTCCACCCCGCCTCCCCCCGCCAAGGCCTCGTTGGCAGCGTTGACAATGGCGTCCACCTTCATGCGGGTGATATCTTCTCTAACAAGCAGCAGGGGCATAAAGTTCTCCTTTTCTAAAACCCGGAAGGGAGTTGCTGGATTCAGTATAGCATATTTTTCCTAAGTTGCAAATAAAAGTCATATGATTGTGTCTCTTTTGTTCAACATAAGCAAAACAAGCCGAAAACCTCCCCTTTTCCCCCACGAAAAAAGGAGCCCGAAGGCTCCTTGTTTGTTTGCTTG
>CAYUHW010000140.1:0-5000 GCA_964444605.1 uncultured Christensenella sp.
CCGTGAAAGCACCTTCTGCCGTTATATAAAACAGGGACGGAGTATCCGTCCCTACATCAACCTGTCCGAAGGACAGATTTCACATTGCGCAGCAATATTTCACATGGCATAGCCATATTTCACCGCCGTCAGGCGATTTCACTGCCTTCGGCGGCGAACCGCCGAAGGCCTGTCCTACACCACCAGATCTCCGTTTTTTGAGTCCAGCACCTGAAAAATCTGCTCCTCCTCCCCCGTGCGGGCGTTGACATAGACGATGTAAAAGTCCTCCCCCAGCAAACACTTGCACTCATAGCACAGCACCTCCTGTTCTCCCCTCAGGGGAATCAGCGCCAGGGACACCTTTTCCACCTGCAGTCCCGCCCGCAGGCGCTCCCTTGCCTCCTCCTCCGTCAGCACCGCCTTTTCCGGCGTCCGCTCATGGTGGTTGGCGTAGTAGTTCCGTGCATCCAGCCCGCAGACGGCTCCCGTGTCCCTGTCCACATACACTTTGACCAAGTCGTTGTAGAGAATCACCCCCGCCTGTTTGGGGGCATAGTTGAACACCGTCACCCCTGCGTAATACTGGGCGTAGGAGGGCTCCATGTCATAGAACCCCAGCATGTTTAAATACGCCTCCGCTCCCTTCTTCAATCGTCCGCTCTCCTCCTCCGTAGGCGCTTCCTCTCTCGTCCCCGTAGGCTCTGCCATAAAGCACAGCAGCTTCCCCCCGCGCTCCGTTATGGACAAGGTGACCTCCCCCATAGCCTCCGTAGCCACCGTATACTCAAAGGTAGCCATGGGCGCAGACACATACCCGCCGTAGCTTAGTTCCCCCTCGGGGAAAAAGACCCGTGCCCGGCTCCGTGCCTGCTCCTCGGAGATGCGTCCCTCCTCCAGCCCCCTGGGGTCTCGGTTCTCACTGCTTTCGGAAAAGGGGCCGTCATAAATGAGAGTGGGGTAGTCCGGCAGTTCCTCCCGCTCCTCCTCGCTGTAATACCCCGCCTCCTCCAAGGCGCTTTGGGGATAGACCCCCGTTTCCAGCATTTCCCCCACCCGCCGCTCCTCCTCGACGCATTGGGTGCGCAGGGCGGCCAACTGCTTGGCGTCCCCGTCGGAAATGGTCTTTCCCGACAGCAATCCCTCCATGAGCCCGTGGGCATAGTCCCCCGTCCGCAGGAGAAACTGATTCAGCCGATACACATCCCCGTGGGCGGCGGGGAGCAGGGACAATGAGGAGGCCGCACCGGCAGACAGCTTCCACACGTCCCCCAAAAGAAGGGCGCTCTGCTTTAATGAGCCGGCGGCGGTGAGCTTGGAGAGAGCCGCGGCCATGTCCTGCAAGTCCTCCTGCAGATCGTAACAGCTTCGGCGCATGTCGTCCTGCCGCTGCCGCTCCAACGTCTCCCGCTCCCCCTTCTCCTGGGCATAACAGGCCCCCGTCACCGCCAGCCCCACAGCCAAAAGGGTAATCAGGGCGCAGATGCCCGCCTGCCGCCCCCGTTCCGTCAATTTAATTCTCTTCATCGGCAAAATACATGGTTCCCTATGCGCAGGGACACAGGCTTGCTCAGCATCCACTTATTGGTGGTGGTGGCGGGATTATAATAGTACAAACAGCCTCCCGTAGGGTCGTAGCCGTTCATGGCGTCCCGGGCGGCTTTCAGGCAGGAGTCCGTGGGGGCGGCGTTGATCTGTCCGTCGCTGACGGCGTCAAAGGCACCCCGCTGGTAGATGACCCCGGCAATGGTGTTGGGAAACTTGCTGGACTTCACCCGGTTTAAAATCACCGCCCCCACGGCCACCTGACCCTTGTAGCTTTCTCCCCTTGCTTCGCCGCTGATGCACCGGGCCAGCAGGTCGATATTCCTATCGCTGCCGCCGCTGTTGCCTCCGCTGCCCTCGGACAGCCCCATGCCCAAGGCCGCCGCCGTCTGCTCCCCCACGATGCCGTCGGCAGTCAGGCCGTTCTTCTGCTGAAACCTGATTACCGCCCGGCGGGTGCCGCTGCCGAAGATGCCGTCCACCGCCCCGTCGTAGTACCCCCACTGGCGGAGCTTTCTCTGCATGGTCTTGACCTCCTCCCCGCTGTCCCCCTGCCGAAGGGCGGCGGCGTACACGGCCAGAGGCAAAAGCAGAAGCAGTACCAGCCACAAAAGCCCCTTTCTTCCCTTTTTCATGCGAACCACCTGCCAAAATGGGTCTTTAAAAAGGCCAGAATGTCGCTTTCAAACTCCGCTTCCTCCAGGTTCACAGGCTCCCCCTCCTCCGTCACAATGCACAAGGGCGGAAACAGCACGCACCACCAGTTGTGCCCCCCGGCCGCACCCAGCTCCACGCACAAGGCGTCATAGACCCCTGCAGGGTACAGGGTGTCCCCGTACAGGCGGTCGGGAAAAGCCGTCTCTCCCAGAAGCAGGCGTACCCCGTAGTCCGCCCCCCGGCTTTTTAGGGTCTCCTCGCACACACTCTGCACTTCCCTTCCGTGGGTGAGGAGGAAGTTTCTTGCCTCCTCGTAGCTTTGGCAGGGGGCAAAGAGGGGCAGCAGGGCGTCCCGCACCAAAAGCTTTGTCTGCTGATCCTCCCTGGAATCGCTGTTGGCCAGCACATGCAGGCGCAGAATCCCCTGAGGGCTCTCCCGGGAAGCCAGGCAAATGCTGCTCCTCTGCGCCCCCATAAGCAGAACCGCCAGACACAGCCCCAGCAGTGTCCCCCGCCTTTGCATCGTCTTTCCTTTCTCCATTTAAAACACCTCGCTTTTTTCTCTTGCCTACAGTATGGACAAAAGGCAAAGATTCTAAACAGGAGGAACCGGCCCGAATGCGGGGCAGAGAAGAGAGAAGAGTGAAAAGTGAAAAGTTGTGCAATAAAAGCAGGCAAGGGGAGAAAGACGGAGGGGATAAGCAGAGCCAATCCCAAAAGCCCCATTCCGTCTTGTGCCGTGGGGAAAAAAGTGATATGCTGATATATATTTTTAAAAGGAGATTTCCATGAACCACGCTTCTTCCGAAACATTGCTGAAAATGCGTTTGGGCGTGCCCCGCTCCCGGGTTTTCACCGGTGTCGGCCTGTTTTTGCTGGGCACTCTTGTACTGTTAGCGGATCGGTCCATCCACGAAGCTCAAATCCCCATGCAGCTTGAGGCATTGTACATGCTGTTGGCGGCGGCCGCTCTCTTTGCGGGGCTGTATATGATGTCCAAAGACCATAAACGGGAGACCGCCATGAAAGCCTGTCTTACGGGACTGAAGCGGGACGGTTTGCTGGAAAAAGCCGCCGCCGCTTTGGATGGGGAGGAACAGGGGCGTTTGGGAGATAAATGCCGTCTTGCAGGGGACTTCCTGTTCGCCGAGGACATGGGGCTGGTGATTCCCGCAAAGGAGATTGGCTGGGTCTACATCCGCTACGCCGGCTCCCGCCGCCTGACCCTGCTGGCGGAAATCTACAGCGATGACTACGGAGCCTTTCATCCTCTGGTTGTTCTGCCCAAGAACGCCGGCCCTGCCGAGGAAAATGAGCTGTTGCAGACGGCGGAGGCGCTGTTCCCCGAAGCCCTTATAGGGTATTCCAGGGAGAATAAGGCCGCCTGGAAGGCACTGCTTCAAGCCCGGGAGGAGGCGGAAATCGCCGAAAATGAGGCCGCCGACAAAGCCGAAAGGGAGAAAGAAGCGGAAAACGCTTCCGAGGAATAAGCCCATGGAGGCACCTTTAAAGGCGCTTTTGACCCTCCTTGCAGACTTTACCTGGGCCTGTACGGGGGTGCGCCCGCCCCTGTCCGCCTTTAAGCCTGCCAGAGACGGGTATTTGGGGCTGTCGGCCTTTGTGCGTTTGGATGCCTCTGCCGCCGCAGACGCCTTAAAGAAAGCCGCTCCCGCCTGTTTGTGGGAAGGCGCGCCTGTTTTGGAGGGAGTGCGGGCAGAGCGGGGCTGGCTGATCTTTGACTTTTCCCACCCCTTCTTTCAAAAACTGCTGGAGCTGGGGCAAAGTCTCCCCCCTGCCTCCCAAAGCACCTACTGGGGAAACCGCCTGCACCTCCTTGCCCGCAAGAAAGAAGCCCCCTGCCCCAAGGAGTTTACTCTGCGGCAGACCCTGTTTTTGGCCTTTTGGAGCTGGGGCACGGGACGGTATTCCCCGGCTCTATTCCAAAGGCTTTTGACCCTGACCCGTATTTCCCCGCCCGATGCCCGCCTTGCTTTGGAGAAAGAGTGCGGCTCGGCGGCAAGAGCCCTGCTGGGGTTTATGGGGAAGGCGGAAGAAAAGTAAGAGGGCGGCGAAGGACACAGCCCAAAACATCTTTTCCCCTTTGCATTTCTCCTGTGATGTGCTATAATTAAGATACTTAATTAAAGGAGTGTTTACCATGAAACAGAGTATTACCGCTTCCAACGCCCCCGCCGCCATCGGCCCCTACAGCCACGCCGTAGCCGCAGGAAACTTTTTGTTCACTTCCGGTCAGCTGGGCATTGACCCCGCCACGGGCAAACTGCCTGAGGGCGTAGAAGCTCAGGCCGTACAGGCTCTTGAAAATTTGAAGGCCGTTTTGGCCGCAGGCGGCATGGGCCTTGAAAACGTGGTCAAGACCACGGTGTTCGTAAAGAACATGGGAGATTTTAAGGCCGTCAACGCCATTTATGCCTCCTACTTCACTTCCGAGTGCCCCGCCCGCTCCTGCGTGGAAGTGGCCGCTCTCCCCGCCGGCGGACTGGTGGAGATTGAAGCCGTCGCCGTAAAGTAAAAACCTTTTCACTTGGCCGGAGAGGGAAAGCCTTCTCCGGCTTTTCATACCGTTGAGAGAGTTTTAAGCCATGGAAAAGACACTGCAAGTCATTGCCCGCATTCAAAACGATTTTTCCACCAAGTTCGGCATCCCCAGGCAAAGCGGGCTGGTGCCGGAACAGCGTTCCAGAGTGGTTTTTGAGCCGGAGTTTCGGGACGAGAACGCCCTGCGGGGGCTGGAGGGCTACTCCCCCGCCGGCGGACTGGTGGAGATTGAAGCCGTCGCCGTAAAGTAAAAACCTTTT
>CAYUHW010000141.1:0-4992 GCA_964444605.1 uncultured Christensenella sp.
CCCCTGCCCAAGAGAAAGGTCTCGCCTTTCCCGCCGCCCCCTAATAAGTTTTTAACGAAAAAAGCACCCTGCGCCGGGGGTGCTTTCTTTGATTCTACCGCAGCTTTCCCGTGGGCAAAGGCTTTTTTGACTTTTCCCTTGCTCAAAGCGCCGCTATGGAGTATACTGATATTATGAACAGAATTCTTTACTACATCCAAAATCCCATTCAGCTTTTGTACATGCTGCCCGCCGTTCTGCTGGGGCTGACCCTTCACGAGTGGGCTCATGCTTACGCCGCCTACCGTTTGGGAGATCCCACGGCACGGAATCTGGGGCGCATGAGCTTAAATCCCCTTGCCCACTTTGACCCCTTGGGGCTTTTGTGCATGCTTCTTTTGGGCTTTGGCTGGGCCAAGCCCGTGCCCGTCAACCCGCGGAACTTTAAGAACTACCGTCGGGACGACATTATCGTCTCCTTGGCAGGCGTGCTTATGAATGCCTTTATCGTGGTGGTCTCTTCCCTGCTTTTTGTGGGGCTGGTGAATTGGAGCATTTTTCTGCTGTTCAACGACGCCTTTGTCAATATCTTTTTGAACATCATTTGCCTGAATACCTGCCTGTGCGTCTTCAACCTGATTCCCATTCCCCCTCTGGACGGCAGCCATGTGCTGGAGAATCTGCTGGGACGGCGGTACCCTCACAAGCTGTGGAACTTCCTTCACCGCTACGGTCAGTATGTGCTCATCGCCCTTCTGTGGCTGGGGGTGCTGGATTACCCCCTAAGCTGGGCACAGAACCTGGTTCTCGACTGGATTGCCGGCATGATATAATATGAGTTATCAGGTGCACGTGGGGGACTTTGAGGGCCCCCTTGATTTACTCTTACAGCTAATTCAAAAGGCGCAGGTGCGCATAGAGGACATCTTTGTCTCCGAAATCACCGCCCAATATCTGCAGGTAGTGGGAGATTTAAAGGAGGAGCAGATGGACAACGCCAGCGATTTTTTGCTGGTGGCGGCTCAGCTTCTCTACATCAAGTCCCGCAGACTCCTGCCCGCCCCTCCTGCCCTTCAGGAGGAAGAGGAGGAGGATCCGGAGAAGGCCTTTATCCGCAGACTGCAGGAGTATCAGGTATTCAAAAAGGCAGGGGAAGATTTGCAGGGGCTGTATGCCCAAGGGCAAAACGCCTTTTCCCGTCTGCCTGAAGACTTGCCTGCGCCCCCTGCCGAAGCCAATCTGCCCGATGCCACGGCGGACACCCTGCTGCTGGCCTTTTTATCCGCCCTCAGCCGGGAACCTGAAGAAAAGGAAGCCCTCCTCCACCGGGTAAAGCAGGATGTGTACACCGTGCGGGAGCGGTCGGGCATGATCCGCACCCGTCTGCGGGAGAAGGGCTCCGTCAGCTTTTATGATTTATTTACCCAAAGTCCCACCCACATGGAGCTGGTGGTCACCTTTATGGCGGTGCTGGAGCTCATGAACCGAGGGGAAGTGCGGGTATTCCAAAAGGACACCTTTGCCCCCATTCGCCTGAAGGCCGCCAATCTGCGGGAAGAGGATGAGGGCACCTACATGGACGAGGAGGAACCGTCATGACGGCACTGGCAGGAAAAATCGAATCCGTTCTCTTTGTGGCCGGGGAGCCTGTGGCGCTCTCTGCCCTGTGCAGCGGTTTGGAAGCGGAAGCAGAGGCGGTGCAAAAGGCACTGGAGGAACTGGAGCAGTCCTATATTGCCCAAGGGCGGGGACTGCGGCTGATGTATACCGACAAAACCGCCCAGCTCACCACCGCCCCCGAAAACGGGGAGGCCGTGGAAAAGGTGCTGACCCCCATTCAAAAACGCTCCGTATCCGCCTCCATGATGGAGACTCTGTCGGTCATCGCCTACAAACAGCCGGTAACACGGGGTGAAATCGAGGAAATCCGGGGGGTGCGCTGCGAATACGCCGTCACCCAGCTTCAAAAGCTGGGACTCATTGCCGTATCCGGGCGCAAGGACGTCCCCGGCCGGCCCCTGCTTTTTGTGACCACCGATGCCTTTTTGCACAAGTTCAGAATGCACTCTCTAAAGGAGCTTCCTCCCCTGCCCGAACTGCCCAAGGAGACCCCGGAGATAGAGGTTGTATAAAGTCCATAGAATGTTAAAGGAGCCCCAAGGCTCCTTCTTTTTATGCCGCCGCCCCCGTATACCCTTCCATAAACCGCCGCAGGAGGCTTAAAAAGGTGTATTCCCCCACGTCTCTGTCGGGGTACAGGGGCAGGGTGCAAAGGACTTCCCCCTCTAAACGGTAGCTTACCGCTCCCACGGGGGTGTCTGCCCGCAGGGGTGCCTGCAGGGGCAATTCCGCCTCCAGCACCTTTTCGGGAATCCCCCCGTCCTTGGGGCAAAGGAAGGCCGCCGTCTCTTGGCTGATGAGAGGCACCGTCTTCCCCTCGCCCTTTTCAACGGGCACCTCCTCCACCGTCTCCCCCGCCCGATGCATAACCACCATGCGGTAGTTGGCATATACATACTCCAGCAGTTCCCCCGCAATATCAAAGCGCTTTTGACTGCTTCTTGCCCCCAGCACCACGGCCACCGCCACGGTATCGTTCTTTTTGACCGCAAACACCCCGCAGTAGCCGTCTTCGGAAGAGGAGCCGGTCATTAGCCCAAAACAGCCCGAGTAGGAGCGCAGCATTCTGTTGGCACTGACCAGCTCCGTACTGCGCCCGTTCTCGTGGATAATCTCGTCCATATACACCCCCGCCCAGCGGCAAAAGCCGGGGCTTTCCGCCGCCGCCAGTCCCAATTTCAGCAGTTCCTCGGCGGTAAACTTGACTCCCGTGCCTACGCAGTCGGAGAATTCCTTCTCCACCCCCAGCTCTCTGCAGGTCACCTCTATATTTTGGCAGAACACGCTCTCCGACCCAAAGGCGTTCTCCCCCAAGGTGCAGATGGCGTCCCCTGCGGAAATCATCACCGCCGCTTTCCACAAGTCCTCCGCCTGTATGCTTTCCCCTGCCTCCAAAAAGGCCGTGGGGCCGGAGATGCCCGCCGCCCGCTTAGACACGCTCATGACCGTATCCCCCTGAATGATGCCCTGATCGAAGGCACGGCACAGGGTCAAAACGGCGGGGAGCTTGCTAAGCCCTGCCGCAGACTGGAGAATGTCCCCCTGCTGTCCCGCCAGCACACGCCCGTCTCCCTGCACCCCTACGGCGCAGGCTCCGCAGGCGTATCCCTCCCCATGGGCAGAAAGGGGCATGAGCAGCCCCAAAGCCAGCACAACCGAAAAAAAGCAAATAAACCGACGCATACCTACCTCCCTTCCACACCCTATGCACGATTTGTCTCCTCTATGCTTTTTAAAATCTGCCTTTCGGGGATAAAACGGCGCTTTTGGGGCAAGGTAGCCTTAAGACTTTTTTGGGGAGGCTCTATGGCAAACAAACGGCAAAGCAGCAAGCGAAGGGGCGTAAGCAAATACATTCTGGCGGCAGTACTCAGTATCTGCGCCTTCGGCTGGTACTTTTCTCCCGGCATGCTCCGCCTTCGCTCCATGCCCCAAGCGATGGAAACCCCTACGGCGGCAGGTGCCCTGCTGTGCAGTCTGCAGAAAAACGGCGGGGCCGCGTGGGTGCGGGACAGCAAAGACGAAAGCCTGTCCCCCTCCTACACCGTCTCTCTTCTGGGCATTGTTCCCCTGCGCACGGTGGAAAAAACCGTCCCCGGCTCTCAGGTCACCTTGGGAGGAGAGGTTTTGGGCATTGTTCTGCACACCAAGGGGGTGCAGGTGGTGGGGCTTAGCGGTGTGGATACCGTCCAAGGCACTCTAAGCCCTGCGGCGGCGGCAGGCCTGCAGGAGGGCGACACCATTCTGTCGGTAAACGGGGTGCAGGTTCAGGGGGCCGCCTCCCTTTCGCCCCTTTTGGGGGAGGAAAGCTGTCTGCTCACCTGTTTGCGGGATGGAAAAGCCTTTCAGGTTTCCCTGCGGCCGGCTCTGGAGGCGGCCTCCGGTGCCTACCGCCTGGGGGCCTATGTGCGGGACTCCACCTCCGGCATCGGCACCCTGTCCTTTATAAAGGACGGAAAATTCTGCGCCCTTGGGCATCCCATTGCGGATATCGACACGGGGCGCACGTTGGAAAACGGCTCCGGGTATGTAACCGCCGCCTCCGTACTGCGCACGGTCAAGGGCGCCCCGGGGCAGGTGGGGGAGCTGGTAGGCTCCTTTTCCCTTTTGGAGCAGGACGCCGTAGGCACCATTGAAAAGAATACCGCCTTCGGCATCAGCGGACAGGTTCTGGAGGATCTTTTCCCCGGGGAGACCCTGTTCATTGCCGACCCCAAGGAGGTGCATACAGGGAACGCCACCCTGTTTGCCACCTTGGAGGGAGACAAGCCCCAAGGCTACGCCTGCCGCATCCTGCGGGCGGACGTGCAAAGCGCCCCTCAGGTGCAGGGGGTCATCATTGAGATTACAGACGAGGCTCTGCTGAAAAGGACCGGGGGCATCGTCCCCGGCATGAGCGGCAGTCCTTTGATGCAGGACGGGAAGCTTATCGGCGTTGTCACCCACGTTTTTGTCAACGAGCCCCGCCGAGGCTACTGCGTCTATGCCCGCTGGATGGAGACAGAGCTGTTGGAACAGGGATAAATCCTCCCCCATACGCCTTATGGGACTGGTATCTTTTATGGCTTTATGCTATACTGTGGTATCAAGACAATCAGGAGGCATTCCATGAAAAAGAGAGCCATCATCATAGTGCTGGACAGCGCAGGCATCGGGGCGCTTCCCGACGCCGCCGACTTTGGGGACGCAGGCTGCAACACCATCGGCCATATCTGGGAGCAGAGACCCATGGACATCCCCCATATGCGTTCACTGGGGCTGGGACATATTCAGGGGAGTCTGGTGACCCCCGCTAAGACCCCCGTAACGGGGGCCTACGGCAAGTGCGCCGAAACCACCCACGCCAAGGACACCACCTGCGGCCACTGGGAGATTGCGGGACTTCTGCAGAAG
>CAYUHW010000142.1:0-4930 GCA_964444605.1 uncultured Christensenella sp.
ATTCTGCCGGACGGAACCAAGGAGATTCGGGACTTGGTGGACATCACCGCCACCTTGGACGAGCGCATTGCCGACGGGTTCTACTTCGCCCGCAGTTTGAAGCTGGTGAAACATATCTTTGCCCACCCCGAACTTTTGGATCAGCCCATGAATCAGCCCAGCGGCTACGAATTTAAATAAGGCCTGCATTTTAACCATTTGCCCTGCTTTTGCGGGGCTTTTTTCATTTTAAAACCTTCTGACGAATACAAAAATCCGACCCCCAATGGAAGGGTCGGATTGCTTATGTACGGCGATTATGCTTCTTCCGCTGAGGAATGTTGTTCCCGCAGTTCCAAAGCCCGCCTGTACACTTCCTTTTTGGGAAGCCCCAACACCTTGGCGGCTTCGGCGGCGGCGTCCTTCAGGGACAGTTCCTCCATGAGATGGAGAAGCAACTGATCGGGATTCTCCTCTTGATCATTTGAGGTCTTGGAAGGCACCAAAACGCACAGAACGCATTCTCCACGGGGTTCTTCCTCCATGGAGACAATCAAAGAAGATAAGGTGCCATGACGGGCTTCTTCGTGCATCTTGGTCAATTCTCTGCACAAGGCGGCAGGACAGTCTCCCAGTAAGGAAAGCAAGTCCTTCAGGGTGTCCTTAACCCGATGGGGGCTTTCGTATAGAATGGCCATGTGCCCGCAGCGGCTCAGATTTTCCAGCATCTCTCTGCGGGGTTTGTTGTCGCGGGGGAGGAACCCGTAGAAGGTAAAGGGCTGAATGGGAAGCCCGGAAAGAACGGCGGCAGTCAATACGGCGGAAGCCCCGGGAAGCACCGTGACCGGCAGGCCGGCTTCCTGACAGGCCTTCAAAAGCACTGCACCCGGATCGGAAATACCCGGCATGCCCGCATCCGAAACGTACACAATGTTTTTTCCCTCCTGGAGCCTGCTCAGCAGCAAGGGGCAGCGCCCTTTTTCCGTGTGCTCGTGACAGCTTACAAGGGGCTTTCTGATCTGCAGATACTGAAGAAGCTGTCCCGTGCGGCGGGTATCCTCGCACCAGACCTCGTCACAGCTCTGCAGGGTTTCTACCACACGGTAGGTAATATCGCCCAGATTGCCGATGGGCGTGGCGGCCAAATACAGCATCAGCTTCTCCTTTCCCGCAGGTTGCTTCCGGAAAATTGAATGGCTGTGGTAACGGCGCTGTCCGTAATGCGGGAGGCAACCCGCTCCCCGTATCGATCCCGCAGTTCCGTAAGGGACAGGTTGGTAATGTATACGGTGGCCAACCCTGCACTGCGCCGCTCATCGCAAAGAGCGAAGAGAGACTCTCCCGTAATGTTGGGAATCATGGGCTCAGACCCCAAATCGTCCAAAACCAAAAAGGGAACGTGCATATATTGGGGCAGGGGAGAGACCCTTTTGCTCATGCCGTTCATAATATCCTGCACGAAGTAGTAAGCAGTGACCCGCAGGCTTTCCACGCCTTTTTGCAGGGCACGGTGCGCAATGGCATTGGCGAAAAAGGATTTACCCAATCCGGGCATGCCGCAAAAATAAAGCTGGGGCTTTTGAGGAGCGGGCAGGGCCTCCGCATACTGCTGGCAAAAGTCTTTGATGCGCTGGCCGCGGGCTTTGGAAACCTCATCGGGATAAAAGTCAGGGTCAAAATGTGCAAAGGTTTCCCGCTCGTTGATGCGCCCGCTTTCCATGCGGCTTTGCTGTTCCAACCGGAGGCGGCACACACATTTTTTCTGTACGGGGCTTCCCGTATACCCTGTATCCCGACAAAGAGCGCAGGTATAGATTGGCTCCAGATAGGTTTCGGGAAGACCCAGCTCCTTTAAAAGCGCTCCCTGCTGCGTTTTCAGATCCTTCAGCACCGCAAGCCCCTTGTCCTTGGGCAGGGAAAAAGCCTTGCCTTTTTGGGCAAAGATATCTGCAAAGGCAGGGGACGCCGCCAGACATTCCTGACGTCTTTTCTGCATTTGCCGTTGATTTTTCTCCCGTAGGGAAGCGTAATATTGGCTGAACGTATCCATAGAGTCTCCTTACAAGTCGCTGTCCAAGTCCAATGAAATATCGTCGATGCTGAAGGTACTGTCCTTGTGCTGGGCGTAGGAAGAAGCGTAAGCGGGTTTCTTCTGCCCCCTTGCAGAAGAAACAGCAGGGGCTTCCAGCGCCTTTTGCGCCTCCTCCAAGGTGTGAATGCCTTTCTCGCTCCAGCTCTTTAAAATGGCCTTCAGCTTGCCGAAGGGACGGTCAGCGTTTTGGCAATCCTCTGCCGCCAACAGAATAACGTCTCGGGGCAGGGCTTCGGAAAAGGCGGAAAGCTGTGCAATGGCTGTGGGGCTGGGAAGCTCCACCTTTCCCATGCGGGCGAAAACCTGCCGTGCGAACTCCCGCTCGCCGCTTTGAATGCCCTGATGCTTTTCTATCTCTTCCCGGCTGGTAAGATTCTGCTCGTGGAGCAGTTCCAGCCGCTCTCCCAGAATTTCAAATGTGGGGGTGGATACTCCGGTTAGCTGGGGACACACGGCCAAAATGGCCTCCTGATCAAAGCCCCAGTCCCGAATCCACTTTTCGTACAAATCCATTTCATCCTGGGTGGGCATGCGCCGCTTTCCCCAACGGCGGAGAATTTCCCCTGCGCCATGTTTTCTGGCGGCCAAATCCCGCATATATTCCTGGGCCTTCTGAGGAGTGGTAATGCCTCTTTCCGCCCAGCTTTTTCCCACAGTGAGAATGTACTGAATGCTGACATTCCGCCCCTTATTCTCCATGCAGGAGGCAATCAGCTCCAATACCGCACCCTCTTCCAGACCAAAGGTCTCGATAAGATCGTACACATGCTTCATCTCCCGCAGTGTAAAGGTTCTGGGGGCAATGAGATCCTGCAGGGCCCGCACAAAGGTAGCATACTTTATGGGCGTAGCCGTGGTGGAGGCAGGCTGTTCCGTGGTAAGATACTCCACCTCCAAAGGCTCCTCGCTCAAAATGCGCACCAATCCCCGGCTCTGCCAGTATACAAAGGCTGTCAGTACCTGCCCCTGGGTCAAAAACAGCGCCGAGGCGATGTCCGTATCCCCCATGGAGGGGAAGTGGCACTGCATGAGACCGTAGAGGTATACTTTCAGAGCATAGCCGTCGGCATCGGGCATATACTCGGCAATAAATAGATTGTCCAGCGGCGTTTGTTCCCGCTTGGCCGCTTCGGGAGAAAAATGTATATTCATATTCAAAAGTATACCACGGGAGGCCAATGGTTTCAAGGCATAAAAACAGACCCGAAGGGGACTTCGGGCCTAAACAAAATCCAATGTCAGGAATTCTTCATGATAATCTGGTCGATGACATCCGCCGCATGCTCGCAAAGGTCGCAGCAGGCTTCCAGACTGTCGAAAATGGCTTTTCCGCCCAAGAGCAGATGAATGTCCGCAGGCTTTGCAAAAAGGGTATGCACGGCCTCTGCATAGGCTTCGTCCGCTTCGCTCTCCATGGTGTTGACGGCAATGAGCATCTTTCGAAGCTGTGCGGGCTTTTTAAAGTTTTTCAGCTCTTCCGCCGCTTCATAGAGCCGCAAAACGCAGCTCCGCACCCGGCTGGCAAAGGCAGCGGTGCCTTCGGGCAAACGCTCCATGTGGTACATGTAGCATTCCTGCAGCACATCGTCCAAAGCGTCCGTAACATCGTCGATAATCTGCACCAGGTGGGTGATGTCCTCCTGCTCGATGGGCGTAATAAACTCCGAGGACAGCCGGCTGAGGATATCGTGCTGGATTTCATCCGCCTGATGCTCAATCACGTGGATGGCCTGTCTGCGCTCGGGAAGAGCTTCGGCGCTGTAGTCGGCAAAAAATGCTTCCAGCAAATCTGCCGCCCGCACGCAATAGGAAGCCTGGGTTTTAATCAGTGCAAAATAATCGTTTCCCTTAGCCATTTATATCTCCTTTCAAGAAAACAGTGCTAAAAACAGTTTGGTGAACAGGTATCCCAAAAGACCGCATCCGGGGAAGGTGCATACCCATGTGAGAACCAATTCGGTGACAATGCCCCAGTTCACGTTCTTAATACGTCTGGCCGCTCCAACGCCCATAATGGCAGTGGTTTTGGTATGGGTGGTGCTGACAGGAATGCCGGTCAGCGACGACAAAAGCAGGCACAAGGTGGCCGCCGCATCCGCCGCAAAGCCCTGATAGGGCTTGAGCCGCACCATATCCCGTCCCACGGACTTAATAATGCGGGTGCCGCCGATGGAAGTGCCGAGTCCCATAACCGCAGAGCAGAGAATCATCAGCCACAGAGGAACGGAGAAACTGGTCATATCGCTGCGTCCGCCTGCAAAGGCCGCACCCAGCAGAAATATGGCCATAAACTTCTGCCCATCCTGGGCTCCGTGCATAAAGGCCATGGCGGCGCCTCCGGCAATCTGTGCGCCGGAGAAAAAGCGGCCCGCTTTTTGACGATTCTGGTTTTTGAATAGAAATACCGTCAGTTTGGAGGAAGCAAAGCCAAGCACAAAGCCCAGAAGCGTAGACAGCAGAATGCCGTAAAGAACCTTCACCCATTCAGCACCGTTGATGCCGGAGAAGCCGTTGTGAATGGCCACAGCCGCCCCGGAAATGCCGGCAATCAAGGCGTGGCTTTCACTGGTGGGAATGCCGAAGAACCAAGCTACCGTAGCCCAAATAACGATGGCCGTCATGGCGGCGCACAGGGCGATGAGGGAGAGGCGGGGGTCGCCGCCAAAGTCCGCCATGTTGTAAATGGTCATGGCCACGGAAGCGTTGACGGCGGTCATGACGAACACGCCTAAAAAGTTGCACACTGCCGCCATGAGAATGGCCTTCCCGGCGGAAATGGCACGGGTGGCCACACAGGTGGCAATGGCGTTGGGGGCGTCCGTCCAGCCGTTGACCAGAATGACGCCCAGGGTCAGACAG